>CAYHAT010000283.1:0-2362 GCA_964354675.1 uncultured Actinomycetota bacterium
GCCGCTTTTGGTCTTGAAGTTCTCCGCGGGCAGTGCATAGAAGGCCCGGTATGCCAGCGAATTTCCGTCCAGCAACATCAGGGTCGGCTTCTCGCTCACGCCCTTACTCTAGGGCCGCCGGTTTCGGGCTGGCCGTGGTCGTCACACGTCGCGGGTCTCGCGCCCGGCGCCCTGAGTGGTGCCGGGCAGAGGTGTAGGCACGCCCGGGAGATCGGCGGGCACCTTGCCGTTCTGTGCGGTTATGCAACTATCGGATCCGGTTTTGCAGGTGTAGGCGATGAACACGGCGTTGCCCTTGGGATTGGGTTGATCGATATAGGTATCGGGCAGGGTGAACGTGGTGTTGCCCAGTGTCACCGTCCAGGTGCCGCTGTAACGCAGGACGGGCGTGGCGGTGAATATGTAGACCGTCTCGCCCGGTTGTGCGGCGACCTGGACCGCTTGGCTGAAGGTGTGGGTGGTGGTCGCAGTTTGTCCGTAGCTTGCGCTGATCGTCGCCTCGACTATCTTGTCGAGGAACGCGAACTTGGGTTTCAGTGATGCGCTGGTCGACCATGTGGTTGCCTGAGCCGTAGCATCCGACACGGTGATCGTGGTGGTGAGATTATTACCGGTGCTGTTGGTCACCGGGGCGAAGTCGGTAGGCAGATGCGCAAAGCCGTACCCTCGCGATGGCGTCTTAGGCTGATTGGTGTTGCCGTCCTTGTCGGCCGCGAATTTGCAGTCCGCGCCGCCCCCGTCGCACAACCCCAAGAGTTGTTCCTGGAGCTTACGGTTATCCGCCCCGATGGTGACCTTGGTGTCCGGGTTATCTATGAGGGTCACCAGGTTGGTGTCACCGAACCCCAATCGAGCATCCTGTGGCCGGGCGGCGCCGACGTCGCCGGGGCCGCCACGGTATCCCGCGCAGGTTTGGCCATTCCTTGTGCAGTCGGTGAAAGAAGAGGGGACGGCAAAGTACGAGCCGACGAAACTTGCCCGAAGGCCTAATTCGTACTCGATGGGCTCGGTGGATCCCACAGCCGAATACTTGACGGTTGAGGTAATTTCTTTCGCCGGCCAGCCTTTGTCCTCGGGCACCTTGAAGATCGCCGTCTCTCCAGTATTCAGGATCCCGTCGATGGCAGGCCCGTAACCGGCCGGCCCGTCGTATTTCACCGGGAATTGGGTCAGGTTCTTAACTCTGAACTCCCGGCCCTGCTTGATCTCGCCGTCGGCCGAGGCAAGGTTGATCAAAGTCACACCTGTTGCTGCGGCTGATCGGGTCGCTTCACCGGATTTGCCCGATGCGGCTTGGACGGGTGACCCCGAAGGCACCTCTGCGTACACCGTCAGGCCGAAAATCTCGTTCGGTTCTTCGACTGTGTCACCGAGGACCGGGATCGACACCTGCTGGGAGGTTTGCCCGGGCGCGAAGGTCAGCGTGCCGGTCTGCGCCGTGAAGTCCTGCCCCGGGGTGGCGCCCTCGACCAGGTCGCCCTCGAGAAGGTTACGGACGAAGCCCAGTGGGGAGGGCGCGGTGGTGGCATACAACAGGGTGATCGGTGTGTCGTAGGCCCTGCCCAGGGTGACGGTGAACACCGCCTCAGTCGTGGCACCGGGGCTGCCTTCGACAGCCCAGGTGTTGGCAACACGCGCCGACGGGATGTTGGGCACCCCCGGCAGAAGCGTGCGGCGCACCAACAGCAACGCCCCGGACAAGAAGTCCGTCACCGGGTTGGCCGGCAGGCCACTCAACCAGTCAGCGGTCCGGTCGAGCACTTGCGCGACCCTGATACCTACCGTTCTGACAACCTGAGCGGGGGTGGCCAGCACCGGCGTGGAGAACAGCGTCGGCGAGACCGTTGCCACCGTCGTCTCGCTAGTCACCAGTTCAGGGTCGGTTATCTGGCTCGGTGCGGGGCTATCCACCACAACCGCAATCGGCGCGATCACAGGGTCGGTGTCCGAAAGGGCCCCGCCAGCGGCGCTCGAACGCCACCACGGCAGCGGATTCAAACCACCGCGTCCGCCGTCCGCCACATCGGTGTCGTCGGCGTCGGATACCGCGACAGAATCCCCGATCGGGTCGACCTCCACTGGTTGATCGGTGAGCGCCACGCCAACCGGCTCCACATCAACCGGCGCCACGTCAACCGGCGCCACGTCAACCGGCTCGATGTCGACCGGTGACAGGTCAACCGGCGCCTCGTCCGCCAGTTCGGCGACCACCACTGCCGGTTGGTCGAACGGTTCCACTGCCACTACCTCGACTCGCACGGCAGCCGTTTCATCCCCGGCACCTGGCGCCTCACCCGTGGTCGAGGCCTTCACGGACGCTGCCGCTCGGGCTCCCGCCTGGGTCGAACCCGAGTGGACCGAC
>CAYHAT010000283.1:2462-5125 GCA_964354675.1 uncultured Actinomycetota bacterium
CTTCACGGACGCTGCCGCTCGGGCTCCCGCCTGGGTCGAACCCGAGTGGACCGACTCGACTGCCCGGGACGGCCGCGCGGACCGATGATCACGCGCTGCCCCCGCTCGAGCAGAACCGGCCTGCGTCGAGCCTCCCGCCGCACCACCGTCGTCGGTATCGGCAATAGCCATCGGCTGAGGACCTGCCAGCTACAACCCCAACGCGAACGCCGCCGCAACCACCCGAGGACCCACGTTCATGATCACACCTTTCACAAGCCATCGACC
This sequence comes from uncultured Actinomycetota bacterium, assembly GCA_964354675.1. Classification (GTDB taxonomy): domain Bacteria; phylum Actinomycetota; class Geothermincolia; order Geothermincolales; family RBG-13-55-18; genus SURF-21. Next base: position 2,730 of record CAYHAT010000283.1, read on the forward strand.
GACAGCAGGCCGATGGCGTCAATCCGGAAGTGATGGCAAACCTAGCTTTCGGAGATGCGGTAGAGAAGCAGATCCAGTGGCCCGGCAGAGGAGTTCACACAGAAGGAATTCACTGTTCATCACCAGCTCAATCAGCTTCCGGGTCAACTGGAACACGTTTCAGTTCCACCGACCCGATCGCGTACGCTGACGCCCGTGTCAGCATCTCCCGCAGCGTCCCCCGGAGCCCCCGCGGAACTGCCCGCCATCGACGGCTGGTGGTCCTCCGACGACGCCGGTGTCCCGCATCTGTTGGGCGCTCAGTGCCCCCAGTGCGCCACCTACGTCTTCCCACCGCGGGCCAACAACTGCCCCAACCCGGCGTGCGCAGCCGACGAACTCGAGCCGGTGGCGCTGTCTCGGCGCGGCACGCTGTGGAGCTATACCGAGAACCACTACGCCCCGCCCGCGCCGTATCCGGCCGCTGATCCGTTCAAGCCGTTCGCGGTCGCCGCGGTGCAGTTGGACACTGAGGGCATCATCGTGCTCGGCAAGGTCGTCGAGGGCACCGGTGCCGCAGATCTGAAGGTCGGCATGGCGATGGAACTCACCACGATGCCGCTCTACGTCGGCGACGACGGAATCGAGCGCAGCGTTTACGCCTGGAGGATTGCTGAATGAGCCCGCCGGAACCCGTCTACATCCTCGGCGCGGGCATGCACCCGTGGGGCAAGTGGGGTCGTGACTTCACCGAGTACGGCGTCGTCGCCGCCCGCGCCGCCCTGCGCGATGCCGGGATGGACTGGCGCCAGATCCAACTCGTCGCCGGCGCGGACACCATCCGCAACGGCTACCCGGGCTTCGTCGCCGGCGCGACCTTCGCCCAGAAACTCGGCTGGACCGGTATTCCGGTGTCGTCGAGTTACGCGGCGTGCGCGTCGGGGTCCCAAGCCCTGCAGTCGGCACGCGCGCAGATCCTGGCCGGGATGTGTGATGTGGCCTTGGTCATCGGTGCCGACACCACACCGAAGGGGTTCTTCGCCCCGGTCGGCGGGGAACGCCGCGACGATCCCGACTGGCAGCGCTTCCACCTCATCGGTGCCACCAACACCGTGTACTTCGCACTGCTGGCGCGACGCCGGATGGATCTCTACGGCGCCACGACGGAGGACTTCGCCGCGGTGAAGGTGAAGAACTCCCGCCACGGCCTGTCCAACCCGAATGCGCGCTACCGCAAGGAATCGTCGGTCGAGGACGTCCAAGCCAGCCCGGTGGTCTCCGATCCGCTCCGACTGCTGGACATCTGCGCCACCTCCGATGGTGCGGCCGCACTGATCGTGGCCAGTAAGGCGTTCGCGGAGAAGCATCTCGGATCGCTGGCCGGTGTGCCGTCGGTGCGCGCGGTGTCCTGCGCCACCCCGAATTACCCGCAGTCCATGCCGGAACTTCCCGATATCGCCACCGACTCCACGGCCGTGGTGGCCGCGCCGGACCGGGCGTTCAAGGACCACATCCTCGACACCGCCTACGCCGAGGCCGGTATGGGCCCCGAGGATCTGAGCCTCGCTGAGGTCTACGACCTGTCCACCGCGCTGGAACTCGACTGGTACGAGCATCTCGGGTTATGCGCCAAGGGTGAGGCCGAGCAGTTGTTGCGCTCCGGTGCCACCACGATCGGCGGACGCATCCCGGTCAATGCCTCCGGCGGGCTGGCCTGTTTCGGTGAGGCGATCCCGGCTCAGGCGATCGCGCAGGTCTGCGAATTGACCTGGCAGCTCAAGGGCCAGGCCACCGGCCGGCAGGTCGAGGGCGCCAAGGTCGGCATCACTGCCAACCAGGGCCTGTTCGGCCACGGCTCGTCGGTGATCGTCGCGCGCTAGGCAGCTGCCGCCCCGCGCGCCATCTCGCGCCCCTCGCCCCCCTCGCACCCCTCGCACCCCCGCGAGCGTGCGTGTCGGTGCACCGACACGCCGCTACGGCCGTACCGCAGCGCACGCTCGGCGGATCAGGCCACGCCCAGGTACGCCGCGCGAACAGCGTCGTCGGCTAACAACTCTCGGGCCGGACCCTCGCGGGTGACGGCACCGGTCTCCAGGATGTAGGCCCGGTCGGATCGGCTCAGCGCCTGGGCGGCGTTCTGCTCGACCAGCAACACCGTGGTGCCGGCGGCGTTGATCTCGGCAATGATGGAAAAGATCTGCGAGATCATCATGGGCGCCAGGCCCATCGAGGGTTCGTCGAGGAGCAGTACCCGCGGCCGAGCCATCAGGGCCCGACCGATGGCCAGCATCTGCTGTTCGCCGCCGGAGAGCGTGCCGCCGGTCTGCTTGCGCCGCTCGGCCAGCCGCGGAAACGTGGCGAATACCCAGTCCAGTCGCTCATCGTGGGCGGCCTTGGACTCGAACTTGCGCCCGTAG
>CAYHAT010000284.1:0-5110 GCA_964354675.1 uncultured Actinomycetota bacterium
AGTGTGGGTAGGAGTGTGATAATGGTAAGTTACCTTTGGGCAACACTTTGGGGTCTTTGGGGGGAAACACCCCGAGCGTGACCGCCTCACGCCACATGCCCTCGAAAATCGCCAGGTTTCTATGATAATCTGCTTCATCCCGCTTGAGAAAATCGCTCTCGAATCTCTCAAGTTTATCCTTGTTTTCTATCAACCGATATGCACCCCCGACCCCGTTTCTCATACGTCCTGGAGCTTTCTCGCTCCAACCTTATTATACCAGTCAAAGGCCGAGGCTAAGGGCGGCTTACGCGGTAGGTTTGCATTGAAGGCCTTTAGGATATCCTATTTATCGAGGGGTCATCATCAGAACGAGTGCACTTAGGGGGAGCCATGCCTGAGGAGCTTTTCGAGCGCGCAATGGCCTGCGACGTCCTGGTGGTGGGGAGCGAGGGGGCGGGCGGCCCCACCGCGATAAACGCTGCGCGGGCGGGGCTGGACGTGCTCATAGCCAGCAAGGGCAGGATGAGCCGGTGCGGGGCCTCGCAGATGGCCGGCGCCGACTTCAACCTGGACGGCAGCAGCGCCATCGCGCTGGGCCTTCCGGGAGACGACCGCGACTCCCCTCAACGTTTCCTCGAGGATGGGCCGGCTTTCCTGAACGCATCTCTGCAAGATCCAGTGGCCTGGGGAGTGCCTCGTAATCCATCGATCCAACCCAAAGGAGGGGGACATGAACGAGAACGGCGTTGGTTACGATCACATCATCTACCGGGAGGATGGCGACACAGCCCGCATCGTGCTCAACCGCCCCGGGGTAAGAAACGCCCTGAGCATGAGGATGTCGGACGAGCTCTTCGACGCCATCCGGCGGGTTCTCGTCTCCACCACCCTCAAGTTCCTGGTCATCAGCGGTGCGGGGAAGCATTTCAGTGCCGGTGATGATATCACAGAGATGCATCTCTGGGGCGATGCCAACAGTGTGATGAGACGTGTGCGCCATTATCAGAACATGGCCAATCACCTGGAGGAGCTGGATAAAATGACTATCTCCGCCGTGGATGGCTATGCGGTAGGCGGTGGGCTGGAGATCACCATGGCTTGCGACTTCGTCATCGCCACCGAGAGGGCCAAGTGGGGCATGCCCGAGGTGGACGTGGGGATCACCCCCGGCTGGGGGGGTACCACGCGTATGGCTCGGCTCATCGGAAGGCGCCGCACCAAGGAGATAAACATGCTGGGGGCTTTGCATAGCTCGCGGCGCGCCGTGGAATACGGCCTCTGGAACCGCGTGGTCCCCGACGACCGCTTGGAGGAGGAGGTCGAGAGGCTGCTGGAGGTGCTGCGGTCCAAGAATCAACAGGGCCTGAGGCAGTTCAAGTTCATGATCAACCGCGGCGTGGAATGCGACCTGTACACCGCCCAGGGATTCGAGGCCTTCGGTGGAGCCCTCTCGGCTGCGGTGAACGGCATGTGGCAGATCGGCGACGCAGACCAGGGAACGGGGGTGGTCGGTTTCTCCGAGAAAGGCGATCTCTGGCAGTACCGCCGCTCCCTGGCCCGCGACTTCTGGACCGATTAAGCGGCCGCGTGCTTCAGGCCGGGGGGTCAAGCCCGATCCCATGTTTGGCGCCGGCGTCTTTTGGATATTCTATTACCGGAGTATGGCGAGCAGGGCGAGGATGTCTGGGGGTAAACCATGCCTGAGGAGCTTTTCGACCGCGCAATGGCCTGCGACGTCCTGGTGGTGGGGAGCGAGGGGGCGGGCGGCCCCACCGCGATAAACGCTGCGCGGGCGGGGCTGGACGTGCTCATAGCCAGCAAGGGCAGGATGAGCCGGTGCGGGGCCTCGCAGATGGCCGGCGCCGACTTCAACCTGGACGGCAGCAGCGCCATCGCGCTGGGACTCCCGGGAGACGACCGCGACTCCCCGCAGCGCTTCTTCGAGGACCTGGTGAGGGAGGGCTTCTACCTCGGCAACCAGCGCATGATCGAGGCATACGTGGACTACGCCGCCAAGAGCACCGCGGACCTGCTGGAGTGGGGCATGCCGGTGTACCGTTTCGAGCAGGTCCATGCCGAGGAGATGGCCCGCGGCATTATCACCTCGGGGGTGAGATGGGTGCGCGTGCTGCGCCGCAAAGTCCAGGAGATGGGCATCCCCATCCTGGAAGACACCATGGTGGTGGACCTGCTCACGCGGGAGGGTCGCGTCATCGGGGCGGTGGCCCTGGACCTCAAGACCGGCGAGGTCGTACTGGTCAAGGCCAAGGCGGTGGTGTTGTGCACGGGTGGGTGGCAGCAAGCCTACCATTTCAACTCCGCCGCCGCGGACCTCACCGGCGACGGCCAGGCCATGGCCTTCCGCGCTGGTGCCGAGATGATCGGCATGGAGATGGTGCAATACATCCCGGCGACCATGCTCTGGCCTCCCTTCGCCCGCAAGAGCATCCTCCCCTACATCATGATGGAGACGGAAGCGGGTTCCCTCATCCAGCTGCTGAACAGTGAGAGGGAGCGCTTCATGCAGCGTTACGACCCCTCCACCCTGGAGCAGAGCACCAAGGAGATCGTGGCCATCGCCGGCGAGTTGGAGGTGGAGGAGGGGCGCGGCAGCCCTAACGGCGGGGTATACTTCGCCCTCAAGCACCTCACGCCGCAGGGAGTCGATTTCGTGTGGGGCAAGTTCAAGGATTTCCTCGATGAGAACAACGACAAAAGGTCGGAGTTCCGCAAGCTGCTGCCCTGGTTGCTGGAGAGGGCTAAGACGGAGGACCTGGAGGTGGGGAACGCCGTGCACTTCATGGTAGGCGGCATCAAGGTGAACGAGCGCACCGAGACGGGCGTGCCGGGGCTCTACGCCGCCGGCGAATGCTCCGGCGGATTGTGGGGCTCGGTACGGGTGGCCTCGGCCACCACACAGGTGGGAGCACAGGGGCGCCTCGCAGGCGAGGTCTGCCCCGCATACGTGAAAAGCGTGGAACACGTGGAGCCGGAGAAGGCCCAGCTGGAAGCGGTCATCGAGAGGATCATGGCACCGCTGCAAAGGAAAGAGGGTACGGCACCCGGCGAGACCCTGAAGAGGATGCACGGTATCACGGAGGAATACCTGCGGGTTATACGCGACGGAGAGGGGCTGGAGAACGCCTACGACGAGCTTTCATGGTTACGGCGTGAGGAGGCGGCCCAGGCTTGTGTGTCTTCATCCAAGACCAGGAAGCTGAACTACGAATGGGCGCTATGCCTCGAGCTGGATAACATGCTCCTGTGCCTGGAGATGAGCGCCCTCGCATCCCTCAGGCGGGAGGAGAGCCGGGGCGGCTTTTACCGCCGCGACTTCCCCCATACCGACAACGACCGCTGGTGTGTGAACACGGTCATCTCGAACCGGGACGGTGAGCCCGCGCTGCGGCTGGAGGACCCGGTGGTCACCAGCATGCAGCCCCCCACGGGGAAGATGACCTTCGAGGAGGCGGTGGCCTCGGGAACGGCCTCCCTCAAGCGGGGGGAAGTGGGAACATGAGCCACCCCACCATAAACGTGCGCTGTTTCCGCTATGACCCGGAAACCGACCAGGAGCCGCGCTTCCAGGACTACGCGGTCCCTCTGCGCGACGGGGAGATGTCGGTGCTCGACTGCCTGAACCATATCCGGGAGAACCTGGACCCGGGGCTCGCCTTTTTCGTGAACTGCCGGTTGGGATTCTGCCAGCGCTGCACCCTCAGGGTCAACAGCAAGGTGGTCTTAGCCTGCGAGACCCCTGCCGAGGAGGACCTGGTGCTGGAGCCGGTTAACTCAGACGAGGTCATACGCGATCTCTGGTGCGAAAGCACCTGACAGGAAAGACGAGGTGAAAGATATGGCCGAGAAGGGGAATGATTTCGATCCGGAGACACTGGGTTCCGCCCTCGCGGAGAGGGCGGCGAAAAAGGATGACTATATCGACGTTCCCCTGGCCATGCAGGCCAGGATCTTCGCCACCCTGGCCAGGGAGGTCGTAGAGCGCTTCGGCGACGAGGGACGAGATGCCGTTATCGCGGCGGTAAGGAAGTTCGGAGAGGAACGGGGCAGGAGGATGGCCGGTCGGGCGGCTTGCGAAGGACGCGCGAACGACTTCGCCGCTTACCTCCTCTTCTCCGACCTCGATACCAGCTATCACCAGATGGTGCCCGAATTCGGGGAAGGAGAGCTGCGGGTCACCATCACCTACTGCCCTTTCGCCGCCGCCTGCCAGGAATGGGGCCTGGCGGAATATGGTAAGTATTTCTGCCAGGAGATTGATGCCGCCCTCATGCGTGGATACAACCCCGAAAGGTACGAGACGGTATGCGAACGCAACCTCACCGAGGGCGCCGAAACCTGCGTGATCATATATAGATATAAATAAGGGGGGGAGCATGGACTGGGATAAACTGGGAGGTAGAGCCGTATCCATCCTGTGCGAATACCTGCGCATCGACACCACCAACCCGCCCGGAAACGAGGGGCCGGGGGCCGAGTTCCTGGGGAGTATCCTCGAGGAGGAAGGCATCGATTGCAAGCTCTACGAGAGCGCTCCGGGACGTTCCTCCGTCCTGGCTCGCCTGAAGGGAACCGGCGAAGGCAAGCCGCTCATCCTCCTCAACCATATCGACGTGGTCCCCGCAAACCCCGAGAACTGGCAGGTCCACCCCTTCTCCGGCGACATCGTCGACGGTTTTATCTGGGGGCGTGGAGCCCTGGACATGAAGGGTATGGGCGTCATGGAGCTCATAGCCTTCATCGCCGCGGCGCGGGAGGGACTAAAGCTGAAACGCGACGTGGTCTTCCTGGCCGTCGCCGACGAGGAGGCGGGCGGGTACTCCGGCGCCAGGATGCTGCTCGAGCAGCACCCCGAGGAGCTGGAAGCGGACCTGGTCATCAACGAGGGCGGCTACGCCACCCTGGACCTGGTGGCAGATACGCCCTTCTTCATGATCGCCAGTGCGGAGAAATACGGGTACTGGTTGCGCCTTAAGCGCCGAGGTATCGGCGGTCACGGCTCCATGCCCACCGGCCAGGGGGCCCTGGACCAGATGGTCCCGGCCCTGGCCAGGTTACTGGCGAAGCAGCGTCCCATGAACATCAATCCCACCATGCAGGCCTTCTTCTC
>CAYHAT010000285.1:0-5098 GCA_964354675.1 uncultured Actinomycetota bacterium
GGGCCCGACCGTCCTGCGCACCACCGACGGCGGCCTCACCTGGGAGCACCTGGACCCCGGCAACTTAAGCCCCCTCTTCTGTATAAAAGCCTTCGACGCATCCAACGCCTGGGCGGTGGGGGAGAACGGCACCATCCTGCGCACCGCAGACGGCGGTGCCACCTGGGAACTCCAGACCTCCAACACCGGGGACCACCTGGTGGGCCTGAGCGCCACCGACGCCTCCACCGCCTGGGCGGTGGGGGAGACGGGCACCGTCGTAAGGACCACCGACGGCGGGCTCACCTGGGCGGCGCAATACATCGATACCCAGGCTCCCCTCGCGGCCATCTACGCCGCCAACGCCACCACGGCCTGGCTCGCGGGGAGCGGCGGCCTGGTGCGCAAGACCGCCGACGCGGGCGCCACCTGGAACCCACAGGGCGCAAACACCCCCAACAACCTCCTCTCCCTCTACGCCGCAGGCACCGATGACGCCTGGGCGGTGGGGGAGAACGGCACCTTGCTGCGCACCTACGACGGCGGCACCACCTGGGTGCCCCAGTTTATAAGCGACGGCCGCACCTTGCACGACGTATGCGCCCCAGCCCCCGGCACAGGCACAGCATGGGCGGCGGGGGAGGCGGGGGCAGCGCTCCGCACCACCAACGGCGGCTTCACCTGGACACCCGTTTATCCCGGCACCACCGCGAACCTCTACGGCGCGGCCGCCCCCGACGCGGTCAACGCCTGGCTGGTGGGCCAGGACGGCCTGGTCCTGCGCACCTGGGACGGCGGCAAGAGCTGGGAGGAGCAGCCCTCCCGCGCCTCCTACGACCTGCGCGACATATCCTGCGCCGACGCCAAGACGGCCTGGGCGGTGGGAAGGCGGGGCACCATCATCCGCACCTTCGACGAGGGCTACACCTGGTACCGCCAGGACCCGCAGAGCGCGCAGGACGCGCAGGAAGGCGCCGATCTTACCGGCGTCTATGCCGCCGACCCCAACACCGCCTACGCGGTAGGCCGCGGCGGCATCATCCTCAAGACCACGGATGCGGGTGAGACCTGGGAGCCACAGGAATCGGGCACCACCCGGGACTTGCTAGCCGTGTCCGGCTCGGGCCAGGACCACGTATGGGCCGTGGGCGCCGAAGGCACCGTCCTGCGCACCACGGACGGCGGCCGCACCTGGTTCCCCCTGGACGCGGGCACCGCGGTAGACCTCAACTGCGTATCGGCTATACGGACCGTACCAGTCGCATCCTCCGTACCTGAAGCATCCACCGTATCCACAACACCAAACGCATCTACCACACCAGCTGCATCCACCGTATCCACAACACCAAACGCATCTACCACATCTACCGCAACCACCGCATCCACCCCTGCCCCAGACACTCAAACCGCCTGGTTGGCAGGCGAAAATGGCCTCATCACCGCAACCAGCGATGGCGGGCGCACCTGGTCCGCCCGCGACACCAGCACCACCAACGCCATAAACGGCATCTCCACCCCCGACGCGAATACCGCCTACGCCGTGGGCGCGCGCGGCACCATCCTCCACTACCGCACCTCGCCCCGCCTGGACGCCCTTTCCCCCAGCAACGCCCAGGCTGAGAGCACCGTTAACATCACCGGCCTGGCCTTCGGCACCGGCACCAATGGAGCCTACGTAACCTTCGGCTCTACTAAGGCCTCCCAATACCAGACGTGGAGCGACCACATCATCAAGGTGACCGTGCCCGCGGGAGCCTCCCCCCGCGAGGAAGTGAGGGTGACCACCCCTGATGGCATCTCCGACCCATCCCTTCTGGTAATCATTCCCAAGCTGAACGGGGCCAGCCCCCGCTACTGCCAGGCGGGCAAGCCCCTGACCATATCCGGAGCTTCCTTCGGGTCACAACAGGCCGATTCCTACGTGACCGTAGGCGGAGCCAAGGTCACCACCTTCGAGTACTGGACTAACAACTACATCAAGCTCAACGTGCCTGGGATCGCCCCCGCAACAGCGGAGGTGAAGGTGGTCACCGCCTCGGGCGCCTCCAACCCCGTGAGCGTGACGGTTTCCAATACCCCACCGCCCCTGCCCGAACTCATCAAGCCCAAGCTGGACTTCTTAGACCCCACGGCGGCGGTGACCGGAGACGAGGTCTCCATCTACGGCTCGGGCTTCGGCCCCAGCCAGGGTAGATCCTACGTCTCCTTCGGCTCAGCCAAGGCGACCGAGTACGCGAGCTGGGCCAACGACCTCATCGTGGCCAAGGTGCCCGCGGGCATAGAGGGCCAGGTGAACGTCACCGTGACCACCCCGGCAGGCACATCAAACAAACTGCCGTTCACCGCCATCATGCCCCCCACCATAGTCAACATCACCCCTGCCTCCGGCCCCCAGGGCACCCAGATAGAGATAACCGGCGCCACCTTCGGGCCCCGGGAAGGCCCCACCAACTACGTCTCCTTCAACGACATCAAGCCCCTTACCTACGATTACTGGTCGGAGGAACGCATCGTGGCCAAGGTGCCCATGGCGCTCACGGGCAGGGTGGCCATCAGCGTGACCACCCCGGTGGGGACATCCAACACGGTCTCCTTCTACGTGAAGCAGCCCGACCTGCGCGGGGTGACCGCGGCGGGCGGCACCGCCTGGGCAGTGGGGGAGCACGGGGCCATCAAGGCGTCGAACGACGGTGGAAGCACCTGGTCCACCCAGGAATCCGGCACCACCCTGTACCTCTACGGGGTGGTGGCAGGCGGGCCATCCACAGTATGGGCAATAGGACAGGGTGGCATCATCCTCAAGACAACGGACGGGGGAGCCACCTGGACCCCTCACCCCCAGGGCAGCACCCAGACCCTCTATGCCGTGGACGCCGTGGACGCCTCCACCGCCTGGGTGGTAGGCGAGGCCGGCACCATCTTAAAGACCACAGATGGGGGAGCCACCTGGAACAACCAAGCCTCGGGTACAAGCACCACCCTCTACAGCATCTCGGCCGTGAGCCCAACCACTGCCTGGGCCGTGGGAGCTGGAGGCGTGATACTAAAGACCGAGGACGGTATAACCTGGACCCCTCAGAACTCCAGGGTCACCGCCGCGCTTTACGGGGCATCTGCGATAGACCCCTACAACTGCTGGGCGGTGGGCGAGGGAGGTACCATCCTCAAGACCTCGGACGGCGGCCTCACCTGGACCCCGCAGGGTGCCACCACCGTCACCTCTGTTGCCACGACGGGCGCCGATGCCGGCGCGAACGCCGCAAGCGAGACCGCGGCGCTTCCCGCGGTCTCACGCGTCACCACGTTCACGCTGCGCGCGGTAGTGGCCGCGAACCCCTCCGTGTGTTGGGCGGTAGGGGAGGGAGGCGCGGTCAAGACGGTCGACGGCGGCCTCACCTGGACGCTATGGGGCGGCACGGGTTCAGCCCTCTACGGCGCGTGCGCCTACGGCGCTTCCGCCCTGGCCGTGGGCGTCAACGGCACCTCCACCCTCCTCCCCTGACCCCATTGCCTCTCAGGCGTTGTGTTCTTCCCGCAGGACGCGCTTGAGCCGCCAAGGCTTATAGCTGGGCCGGAATGGGTATATGGAAAGAAAACCTGCGTAGGCATGGGGCATCAGGCACAAGTCCGGGGCCGACCCCTGTGCCTGCGGGAGAAAGGCGTGTCTCGTGTAGGGTCAGGCCTATTCACGGAACTGACCCTCATGCTTTGGGGAGGGTGGTCATGAAAAAGCTCGGGATTTTCGCATTATGTTTCGCGCTGTGCGCGGCGTCCTTTGCGCTGCTGAGTCCCGCCACCGAGGCGTCGGGCTGGGAGTGGCGCCAGAACGACTGGTCGGGAGGGCCAGGCCAGATGGCGTGGTACGACGACGCGCGCTACAGCACCTCCACCTATACAGACACCATGAGCGTGCCGGGCACCCTGCGGCTCTCCTTTATCTCCAACGCCTTCAACAAGGACCCCGCCAACCCGGTGCTCGCGCCGACGGCGGGCGCCTGGGATTCAGCATTTATATCAGGCTATCCCCTCCGCAGAGCAGGAGGCGGTTACGATGTGCTCTACTCTGGGGCGGATGCCGCAAACAACTACACGGTGGGATACGCCTCCTCCACCAACGGGGTCAACTGGACCAAGTATGCGGGAAACCCCGTGCTCAGGCGCAGCGGCACCCAGCCCTGGGATACGAGCGGCGTCGCGCCCGGCCCGCTCCTGCATGAGGGGGAACAGTATACCATGTTCTTTCTGGGCGCCAACGCAACCGGGCCTTCCTACGGGCGCGCCACCTCCCCCGACCTCGTAAGCTGGCAGAGGAGCACCAGCCCCGTATTCTCGTCCGGGACCGCGGGTTCCTGGGATACGACCGCGCTGATGAAGGTCGTGCGGCACGATGGCCAGCAATACAGGTTATGGTACATGGGGTCCAACGCGGGGATAGGCCAGGTTGGATACGCGGCTTCTAGCGACGGCATCGCCTGGGACAGGAGTCCTGCCAACCCCATCCTTCGCCCTGGCACCGCGGGGAGCTGGGACGAGACGTCGATCGTGGATTTCGTGATCCTCGCGCGCCCCTGGGCGGGCGATTACCTCATGGCTTACAGCGCCGTGAATGCCGCGAACGCATTCGGCATCGGCATCGCCACCTCGCCGGACGGCGTGACCTGGACCAAGCATCCCGCCAACCCGGTCATCACCGCCGGAGGAGCGGGCACGTGGAACGAGAAGGGCGTGATCGTCCGGGACCTCATCTTCGACGGCAGCGTCTACAAGATGACCGTGATGGGCGCCGATGCCGCGTTTCTTACCAACATGGGGGAATACTACAGCTTCAATGGCGTCAACTGGAGTCCGAATCCGAGCAACCCCACCATTCCCCGTTCCCCCGCGGCGGCCTGGGACAGCACCAGCGTCGAGTCCACCGCCCCGTACCTGGAGGGGAATACGCTGCGCGCCTTTTACGCGGGGCAAGGCAGTGCCGCCCCGAATTTCGGCATCGGCACCGCCACCTGCACGCCGATCTATGGGATCGCTGGCACGCTTATCTCCTCCGTATTCGACGCCGGCTCGCAGGCGCAGTGGGGCAACGTCACCTGGGACCAGGTCGTGCCGGCGGGGTGTGGCG
>CAYHAT010000286.1:0-5048 GCA_964354675.1 uncultured Actinomycetota bacterium
GCTCCTGCTGACCGTGCCCGTCGTGATGTACGGCATCTTCCGATACCTCTACCTCGTTTTTGCCGCTTGACTACCCTGAATTGTATCCCTTTGTTTTTCTTTATACAATACATCTAACATTGTTTATCTTGTAAATCAAGTTACCGCTGAGTAAGTAACAGAATCACAACCGGATTGTAACATCATCGTAACAAAAACCTGCAAGATGGTCTACTGACGGGGCCGGCTCCCGGGATGCGATACCCGATGGAAGCATCAGGCCAGGGTTCCCGGGAGCGAGAGCGGTCTCGCCCCGCATCGGCGATGCCCGCTCCATAGAACGCCGTTTGCCGGTGGGCGATGGCGGGTGCGGCGGTATAGGGACGGGACGAAAGCGATACTGCCGCATAGGAACGGCAGATGGTCAGCGGGCTGTGGCGTTCCAATGCCAGGGATAACGCTTCAAAAGAGGCGTCCTCCCCAGCGCTTCATCTATGGGGATGAACAGCTTCTCCAGGGGGAACAAGCGGATGTCGCGTTCTATCAGCTGAGACAGCTCGGTTGAAAGGAAGAAGATCGCCGCAGAGAGATAGCCTGCGGGCTTTAAGGACCATTGGCGGAAACCGGCTTCAGCGAAGAGGCCGTTAAGCTGCCTCCGCGAGAATCCTTCCGTCAGCTTATCTGCTTCCGAGACCATGTCCTCGCTGCCAGCCCCCTTGCCCAGGAGGCGCGTTACCATCTTGAGAAGGATCTTTCCCGGGGGATATATGGTGTAGTGCTGCCAGTTGTTGGGTTCCGTTCCCAACGCGAAGATCCCTCCCGGCTTCAGGACACGAACGATCTCTCTCAGGGACCTCAAAGGGTCAGGAAGGTGATGCAGGCAGGCCACCATGAAGGCACCGTCAAAGGAATCATCAGCAAAAGGAAGGAATTCTGCGTCCGCGAGGAGATGGTCAGAGGACGCGCCGTACCCGCTGTTCCGGTGCAACCTGCGGGCTTCCCTGAGCTGGCCGGGGGCTATGTCCGTCTCCACTAAGCGGCGACCGGACCGTAGCAGCTCCAGCCCGTCGGTGCCCAGGCCGCAGCCGACCTCCAGTACGAGCGAATCAGCCGGGAGCTGGCGGAGATCCTCCAGAAATGACCCGTGATAGTGGAGGTAGAAGGGGCTGTCCCGCCAGGTGGCGTGCATGTGCAGGTAGTAATCCGACTTCTCGCTGTAGTGGTCTCTTTCCGATAGTTTGATGCTCGCCGAGCCGGCAGGAATGAGATCCCAGATCCCGTCTTCGCGTCGGTAATGCTCTTTGCAGGATCGGCAACAGAGGGCCTTATCCTGTATTTCCAGATCGCCCTTGCACACGGGGCAGCGGAGCAAGTCGTCGAACAGCGCCATCAGTCCTCGTGTTTCCTCATCTCGTCGGCCCTCATGCGCCAATGCCTGAGGCCGAACCATCCCATCCATTGCTCGGGGGCCTCACGTATAAGCTCCTCGCCGCTCTTGGCCACCTCGCTTAATATGGCCTTGACGTCGCTGGAGCGGTCCCCACTCAACTCGTAGGTGAGCGGTTTATATACCTTGAGTCGGCACTCGAGCGGGCTGTCACCGCGCAATAGGGCTGAGGGCACGATGGGGGCGCCGGAATCGTATGCGAAATGGGCGATACCGCTGGCCAGGGCCGTGGGGCGGCCGAAGAAATCCATGGCCATATCCCCCTCGATATCGAAGGTTATGCCCACCCGTTTGCCTTTGGCCAGGTGTTCCCGCACCTTGGCTATGGTGTCCTTGCCGGTCAAAAAAGCGGGATTCTCGCGATCGCAGCCCAGGGATTGGGCGTAGAGGGCGAGGGACATGACATAACGTGGCACGGGGGAACTGCTTGGCGGCAGCACCAGCGGAGTGTAGAGCTTTCCCAGGTGGGTATAGACCGCGGTTATCACGGAAAAGGCCCCTAGGTGGGGGGAGAAGACGATGACGCCCTTGCCCTCGGAGTCAGCCGCGGCAAGGTGCTCCATGCCCTCGACGCTTAGCTCGCCCAGGAAACGTTCGCGGTGGTTCTTGAAGACGATCATATCGAGCATGAGGAGAAAAGGAGCGCAGCAGGCCTCCTTCGCGATGCGCTCGAGTTCGCGGGGATTGTTAATGCCCGGCAACGCTTCTCCCAGGTTTTGCAGGAGGTGTTCACGCATACCCGATCTGGTGCGATAGAGAGTATAGCCGATGCATTTGAACATAGCGTAAGCGATCGAGGGGGGCAGGATCCTGACCAGCAGCCGTGTGGTATAGAAGACGGACAGGAGGAAAAACTCAATGAGGCGGAAAAAATTACTGGTCCTTTGCTCTTCTGCCATGGCTCCTGCAACTCCCCCTCTCCCTGCGTATGGGTCGATGCAACGATGTCCGGGTATCCGCAACGACCGCAATGCCTCGAATGGCGTGATCGACCGGGGCGGCAGCGGCTCTGTTCCGCCCCTACTGGAGCAAGCCCTGGAATTCGGCGATGAGTTCCTGGGCCTTGGCGCTGGCCTGCTGGAGCAGGTCGCTGGCCTGGTTGGCGTAGCTCAGGTCCCCGGTGTCGATGGCCTTGAGGCCGAGGTCGCAGGCGGCTATATACATGTCGATGACCGCTGTGAGTTCCTGCTTGCGGGATTCTAAGGTGGACAGTTCGGGCGGTAACGTGGTGCCTGCCACCAGGTTGCGGAAATCGATCAGCTCCGCCTTGGTCTGGCTGATCTCGTTGGCCATATCTACGCCCTTGACCACCTCGTATTTCATGACCTCGATGTTGCTCTGCAGGGCCTCCAAGTCCTTCATCTGATCCTCGGGTATGGCGGTGGTCATGACCTCCAGGCCTGAGGACTCCTGGAGCTCTTTTTCCTCCTCGATCCTTCTAGCCAGTTCCTCCTGGATTTCCTGCTCGCACTGCTCGCAGTATTGCTCGGTGACCTCCACGCGGTAGTCGCTAACTTCGGACGGTTTGACCCACGCGGTCTGGGTGTTGTCCTCGAATACGTAACCGCATCTCGGGTCCTTTACAATGGTGCCGTAACGCACCTCCACCTTCCCCGGGACCAAGGTCATGTAGACGATCATGGAGCAGGCGGCCACCGCGATCACGACCCCTATGGCGATGAGGGCAATCTTAGTTTTGCGGCTCAGCCGCGCGTACCAGAGAACGAACCTGTTCATTTTCATCACCCGCTTTTTGACTCCCCTGCCTCGTGCGGGGTTCCATTTCCGGTTATCAGGTGTTACTGGAAAAGCCTGGAATGATGTTCTTCACCCCTATGGTTAATAGTAGCATGGCCAAAATGGCCTAGCAATTGATCCATTACGCCGGGGGCGGTTTTATGGCGGTATGCGTGGCAAGAACAGACTACTATCACGGGCAGCCCATGCTCACCGAGCCGCCGGTGATGCCGTTGTAGTCGAAGTACATGGCCCTCTCCACGATCACCGGAACGCCGTTGGCGGAGTAGAGGGACACGGAGACGTCCCCGGCCGTGGTGATGTCGTTGAGGTAGATGGTGGTGCGCGAGCCCGGCGCGAGCTGGTAGGTGCGGGTGGAGGCGATACCTGCGCGGCCCATCAAGGCCATGCGTATCTCGGCCGCCTCGTATGCGCTGGTGTTCTGGATGAGGATCCAGGTCTCGAACCCGGCCCCCGTATAACCCTCCGCCAGGTCCCAGCGCTCGGCCGGGTACCTGGCGCCCTCGGTACAGTGCCCGCCGTCCCATGTCCCGCGGTAATCGAAGTACATGGCCCTCTCGGCCAGCAGGCCGTCCCCTCCCGAACTCACCTTTATAGCTACCTCGCGGTCCGGGGCCTCGCGGTTGACATGCACTGAGAACCTGCTGTAGGCCCTGACGATATAGTTGGCCTGCATCTGGCTTCCGTCGGTGAAGCGGTAGGTCACGGTGGCGGTGCGGTCGGAGCCCGAGGGATTGTACAAGAGCAGCCACTCGTCGAAACCGGGCCCGGTGTAGCCCTCGGCGAAGAACCAGGTGGTGGAGGGGGAGGGCGAGCCCATAGCGCAGTGGCCGCCCTTGCGCCCATCGTAGTCGAAGTACATGGCCCGCTCTGCCACCGCACCATTGCTGGTCTCCACCATGGCCGAGACGTCCTTTCCGGGGGCCAGGTCGTTGACGTGGACGGTGAGGCGGGAAGCGGGGAGCAGCCAGTACTCGTAGGTCTGCTCGCCGCCCGCGGCGTCGTAGAGGGTGAGCCGCATCTGATTGCTGGTGAACCAGGGGTTGAGCACCAGGATGTACTCGTCGAAACCGGGGCCGGTGTAGCCTTCCGCGAAGAACCAGGTGGTGGAGAGGCCCGGGCTGCCGGGGGTGCAGTGGCCGTCGGAGCGGCCCGCGCTGTCGAAGTACATGGAACGCTCCACTACCACCCCCACGTCGTTCAAGGAGGAGATGCACGTGGAGACCTCGCTGTCCGGAAAGATGGCGTTGAGGTTGAGGGTGAGGCGGCTGCCGCCGCCCAGGCTGTAGTACTCTTCCACGTAGCCGCCGCGGGTGTCCACGTACTCTGCGCGCAGGGAGACCGCCTCGGGATTGGGGTTCTGGACCAGCACGTAGGTTTGGAACCCGCTGCCGGTGTATCCCTCCGCCAGGTACCAGACCGTCTCACCCCCGGGATCGGGCGGACCCCATGCGTCGTCGCCGGGCTCGGGCTGCGGTGGCGGCTGGTCCCCGCCCACCGCCGCATACGCGTTGACCTTGCCATAGCCGTAGCTGGTGTCGAAGCCCGGGCTGCCCAGGTCGGTGGCGTTCTTCTTCAGGGCGTCCTCGACCTCTGAGGGGCCGTATCCCGGGTGCGCTGCCAGCACCAGGGAGGCACACCCCGCCACCACCGGCGAAGCCATGGAGGTCCCGCTCATCTTCTGGTAACTGCCTGGCACGGTGGAGAGGATGGAAACGCCCGGGGCGGTGAGGTCCAACGCCGAGCCCCGATTGGAGAAATATGCCAGGGAATCGTTGGAATCAAGGGCACCTACGGCTATGACGTGGTCGCATGCCGCGGGATAGCTGACGCTCGAGGCCTCGTTCCCCGAGGCCGCTATGAG
>CAYHAT010000287.1:0-5048 GCA_964354675.1 uncultured Actinomycetota bacterium
ATGCTGGAGATGGTGGCCTACCGCTCCATGATCGACGAGACCTACAGCGACGCGGACATCGAGGCCGCAGTCCTTGACCTCATCCTCCACGGCCTGCTCGCAGAGTGAGTTAATGGGGCCGTGTCTTCGATCTTCGGTTTTCCGGTCTATCGACCAACATCCGACAGCCTGCATCGCGTAAGCGACAGCGCCGTCTTCGGCGCGACGGTGCCTGCGCCTCTCAACCTAGTAGCTCAAGTGCCCATTTGTCTCAATCGAGATCGCCACGTCGCTGCGCTCCTCGCGACAAGCGTGGAGGCCTGGCACGCGTGCGTCCGACGTATAGACGGAAGAACCAAACCGAAGATCGAAGACACGACCCCGACGCTGTATAATCAAGCCAACAAAAGGATGGTGCTGTTGGGACGTTTTACCGCTTCTCTCTCCGAGATCGACCTCGGTGACCTGGGACAGGCGGGGGGCAAGGGGGCTAATCTTGGCCATCTCTTGCAGGCCGGATTTCCCATCCCACCCGGGTTCTGCATGTTGGCACGCGCCTACGATATCTTGCTCGAGACACCCGGTCTCAAGCAACGCATCGCTTTGCTCCTGCAAGACGTGTACTTCTATGACGCCCTGGACGTGGAGATGGCCGCGGCGAAGATCAGGGAGGCCATTGTCTCGACCCCCCTACCTGGCCCCATCATTGAGGAGGTAGCCTCCGCTTACCGGGAACTGGTAGAAGCGGCGGGAGGCGATAGCCTGGTGGCGGTGCGTTCCTCGGTGGGGACGAGGAACCTGGGCATAACCTCCTTCCCGGGCCAGATGGATACCTACCACAACCTGCGTTCCGGAGAGGAGGTCCTGCAAAAGGTCCGGGAGTGCTGGGCCTCGGCCTTCAGCTACCGGGCTATGGTCAACCGTCACGCCCTGGGCATCGATCACTTCGACGTCTTCGTCGCACCGGTGGTGCAGCTCATGGTCGCCTCCGAGAGCGCCGGGGTCATCTTCACCGCCAATCCCCTTAACGGTCGGCGAGACCAGATGGTCATCAACTCGTGCCTGGGACTGGGTGAAGCAGTTGTATCCGGGGAGACGGAATGCGACCACTTCGTGGTGGATAGAGATTCTGGCGAGGTCTTGGAGGAACGCATCGCCGTCAAGGAGTTTAAGATCGTGCTCGATACGGTGAAGGGCAGCGGGAACCGTAAAGTGCCGCTCACGCCGCATGAGCAAGAGAGCCCGTCTCTATCAAGGCAACAGGTCGCGGAGTTGGCCGAGGCCGCACGGGCTATAGGAGGTCACTATTCCTCTCCCCAGGATATAGAATGGGCTTTCGCCGGGGACGTACTCTATGTCCTGCAAGCGAGAGAAATAAAGGGATTGGATGAGGGAGAACGTGGCGGCGAGGAAGCCCCCGACGAGTGGGTGTGCGAGTTCGACAGCACGGTGGACCCCGCCTACCCCTGCTACACCCTCTCCAACATCAGCGAGGTGCTGCCCGGGGTGCTCACCCCCCTGAGCATCTCGGATATAGACTCCCTCGATTACGGCTTCGTGAAATGCAACACCGGCATGGGCCTGATGAAGGGTATCGTTCCCAGGAGTGAGTTCACCTTCCTGGGCATCTTCTACGGCCGCGCGCATCTCAATCTCTCCGTTTACCGCACCGTCGTCTCCAAGGTCCCCGGCGCCACCACCAAGGAGTTCGACCGCCGGCCTCCCGAGGAGATAGGCGAGAACGAAGTGGAGAGCTGGAAACCCACCCTGCTCGGCATCATCGCCCTCCCCGGCATCTTCGCGCGTCTGCTCTACCGGGTGGTGGCGACGCCTCGCGACGCGGCGGCCCTGGGGAAGAGGTACGAAGCGATGCTGCAGCGCGCCAGGCAGAGAGACCACGAGACGATGCCCTTCGCCGAGGCCTTCGCGAGCATCGACGAGGTGCGCGAGGACCTCTTCCGTGTCATGGCCCTGCACATAGCGGCCTCGCAGTTCGCCGTGACCTATTTCGACTTACTGCGCAAGGCGACCGCGCGCTGGCTGGGAGACGGCGACGGCATGCTGGCTGCGCGCCTGGTCACCGGGCTCCAGGACGTCGAGAGCGCCATGCCCAGCGTCCCTATCTGGGACCTCTCTCGCATGGTCAAGGACTCCGCGTTGCTCACGGAGGTCTTCGAGGCGAACGAACCGGGCGAGATAGGCGGCATCCTCGAGGCCAGCGCTTCCCCCGAGGCCGCCGCCTTCTTAAAAGAACTGCGAGTATTTCTCGACCGCTTCGGATACCGGGGGGTCTTCGAGGCGGAGGCGATGGTGCCCAACTGGGAACAGGACCCCAGCTATGTATTCGCCTTGATCCGCAATTACCTGGACGCCGACCCGGCTTTCAGCCCCCGCGAGCTCACACACCGGCAGGAGAGGGAGCGGGAGAGGGCAGTGAACGAAGCCCTGGGCGGCCTGAAGGGTGCGCAGCGGTTTATACTAAGTTATCTCGTAGGACAGTCGCACGTTTATATCTCCCTGCGGGAATACGTGAAGGCCTTGATCGTGAAGGGGCTCGCTCACGGCAAGATGGTCTTCAGCACCATCGGCCGCAGGCTGGCAGAACAGGGGGTCATCCGGGAATACAAGGACGTCTTCTTCCTGACCCACCAGGAGATCGAGAGGCTGGCCACGGGGCGGGGGGAAGGCATCGCCGTCGATGAGCTGGTGGCCAGGCGCAGGCGTGAATACGAGTGGAACCTGGGTGTCGTCCTCCCCGAATACAGCCGGGGCCGGCCCAAGCCCCTGGCGGCGCATGAGCTGGAAGCGAGAGAGGATGTCGATATGCTCGAGGGGATAGGTGTAAGCCCTGGAAAGGTCACGGGACAAGCCCGCGTGATAAAGGACCCGCTCGATAACGCCGAGATCAAGCCCGGCGAGATCCTGGTGGCCCCGGTCACCGACGCCGCCTGGACTCCCCTCTTCGTCACCGCGGCCGCCACCGTGGTCGATGTGGGCGGGCCCCTCTCCCACGGCTCCATAGTGGCACGCGAGTTCGGCATACCCTGCGTGGTGAACGTGGGAAAGGCCACCGGCCTTATCCGCACCGGCCAGGTCATAACAGTGGACGGCGGCGCGGGGAAGGTCTATCTCCATCCCGCAGAGAAGTAAAACGCGGATGGTATGTGGCCCGGGCTGAAGGAGGTGCGGCATGGACGGCTCCAGGGTTGGCCAACGGGGGTGGAGCGAAAAGCTGAAGACTATCCTGCTCAGCGGTTCCTACGCCATCTACAAGAAGTCAAAGGGCATCGGGGCACCCCTTGGACCTGATGCGGAATCCTCGCATGCCCCATCGCAAGACCGTAACTGGAATGAGAGCTTCTACTTCAACTTCACCGATCGCAAACGCGGGATCGGCGGGTGGACGAGGATAGGAATACTCCCCAACCAGGAAAGCGATATGGGGGGCATCATGCTCTACGCCGGCGGCAGCCGCATCCTCGCCGCCGTACAGACCGGCAGGGCCGAGTTCGATGAAGGTAAGCTCAGCTTCGGCGACCTCTGCTACCAATGCCTGGAACCCTTGATGAAGTGGCGGCTGTCCTTCACTGGAGACATGATGGACATCGATAACGCGAGGAAGCTGCCCGAACTCAAGGCGGAGACCCTCCTGACCCAGAGAGTGGAGGTGGACCTGGAGTTCGAGGGCATAGCGCCGTGCTTCGATTTCAAGGATTCCAACCCGCGGGCCCTGGCTGAGATGCTGATGGATGCGGGTACGCGATTGAGGGACCTGCACAAGGTATCCAAGGTATCCAGCGAGCATTACGAACAGGCGGGACGGATAGGTGGCTCCATCAAGATCGGGAACCGTGAGATATCCTTCCAGGGCAGCGGCCACCGCGACCACTCCTGGGGGCCGCGGGACTGGGCCGCCCCCCGCCTGTGGACCTGGCTCACCTGCCAGTTCGGAGACGAACTCGCTTTCAACCTCAGCCGCGTGGCCATAGCCAGCGTCGATATCTACAACGGATTCATAGCCAGGGACGGCACGAACTACCCCCTGCGCAAGGCTGCCCTGGTGACGGAGTTCGAGGAAGACGACATGACCCAGAAGAGCCTCTGGTTCCGCCTGGAGGACACTGGAGGTATGGTCATCGACGTGGCCGGCGAAGTCCTGACAGTGATCCCCCTGCACCTGGAGTCCGGCGAACAGCGCACCCTGGTCAACGAGGCGCTCACCGAATATCGCTGGGGGGACAGGGTCGGCTACGGCGTCGCGGAATACCTGCACCAGCTGGACTGAAGAAAGGACGATGGGCCACCCGCCATTCCGTTGCAGATCGACGTTCCTCCAGGCCCGCAGTGCCATTCAACGGTCGTCTCGCCCTGCACCGGTGGATGAGGTCCCCCGGGCGGGACTCGAACCCACACCTTCCCCCTTGCGAGAGGGGTGCTCTATCCGATTGAGCTACCGGGGGCCCAACGTCCAATCGTTATTATAGATTTGCGGCATGACATATCGACGATGACATGTGGTAAAATGTAATTACCTTGCGAGAGGGGTGCTCTTATAGAGTTACCGGAAAGAGGCGGTCAACCGCCTCTTTTATTGTAGTTCCAACGGTTGGCCTCAGTTGAGCGGAGCTAGAACTCCTCGATAACCGGATTCTTCCCGAACCTTACCGGAAACGCTCCTGCCTTAATAATAGTCACGATTTCCCCGGCCTCTTCTCTGGTGAAATCTCCTGTTATCTCCCCTTCTCCGGTCTCGATGGCCTCTTGGACTGTTGGAAAGGATTCCAACTTGTGGTCTAAGACAATCGCTATTTGCTTACCCATCAATTCCTGTGTGAGGGCTGCAAACTCAGGGGTGGCCTCGTCAGTCAGCTTAAATGTGATCTTGTAACCACCGCGGGAAGCATCCACTTGCGCATCCGCTGAAGCAATGATATCGCCGGTTAACCTCGTGGGACCAAGGCGGACTTTCAACCCCTCTCCTTCCTTCGAAACATAGGGAAGGGTTATCTCTTGTGGTTCTTCTCCGAGAAGTGTGGGTAGGAGTGTGATAATGGTAAGTTACCTTTGGG
>CAYHAT010000288.1:0-5042 GCA_964354675.1 uncultured Actinomycetota bacterium
ACCACCTCACGGTAGAGCCGCGTGTTCTCCAGGGACATCCCCACCGTATCGGCATATGACGTCAGGACCTCCAGATCCCTCTCCCCGATGACGGATCCGGGCACACCGGTCTCGATGTAAAGCAGCCCGCGCGGGGAACCGGCCGGGTTGACGGGGATGAGCACGTAGCTGGCCCCCTTCTCCGGGGTGATGAAAGCGATGCGCTCTTTATCCTCCGCCTGGGCGGCCTTGATGGTCGTGCCGAAGAAAGCCCGTGCCTCTATGGAACTCGACATGGGCGAGATGGGATACTGCCTTTTCTCCTCGAGGATCCTCTCTCCCCAGGAGGGATCCAGGAGGTCCTTTGCCGACAGCGGGATGAGCATATCGTGCTCGAAGTTGAAAAAGACGGCGCGGCGGTACCCGAGGATGCTGCAGGCGCCTTCGACCACCTGCCGCACCAGCACCTTGCGGTCCTGGGTGACCCGGATGCGGTCCAGAAAACTGTTGAACTCCTTCACCGCCTCCTGGCGCTGTCTCATGTAATCCCGGGCCATGGTGTTGGCCGCCCTGAAGTATGTCTCCCATACTATTTCCGCCGCTTTGACCTTCTCTTCCGGGGCATAACCGGCTTCGTCCCACGCGCGTTTGATCCATCTCCAGGAGATCTCGCTCCCCACCTGGAAGCCGCGCAGGATATCGACCAACTCGAACCCCTGGAAATCCATCCAATCGATGTTCTCGTCACTTACCTGCCCCTCCTCGAGCTGTTCAAGCAGGGTGAGACACGCCCTGCGGCCGATCTTGCGCAGCGTGGCATGGAACTCCACCGGCATGCGCATAAACGATGGTACGGTGTTCAGCAGGCGCTGCACTATCTCCTCGACGATCTCATCGAGGTGGTCATGGAGCAGTTCAAGGGCCTCGGAGAACATGGGGGTCAAGCCACCAGCCTCAATATCGCATTCACGTTATTCTACAGTGAAGTATATCAATTTCTGGTTGTTTTCCACGAAGGACTCCTGGGGGACCGGCCCGACCTTGATCTCCAGTATGTTGCGTACGCCCCCCGCGGTGGGACGCAGGCCCCTTATCTCGACCTGCAGGGTCTCACCAGGCCCGATGGTAGGTATGGTCTGCTCCTGCCGGGTGGGAGCGGGGTCGGCCTCCGTGTACAGGCTCACCGTCACGATCACGTCCTTCTCCGCGCGGTTTCCCTGGTTCTCCACGTTGATCGTCAGGCTGATCTCCTCGGTAGCGGGCAGGCGGTGGATGTCCTCCCCGCCTATCTCGTCTATGCTCCCTTCGGGGTTGAGGATCACCGTGCCTATGGCCATGCCGTGCAACTCCGTGCCCCTGAGCGTGACCAGGAAGGTCTTGACCCTCTCATAGGCGGCCTGTTCCCATTCCGCCAGCCAGATGGAATCGGCGAGGGGTGCGACCTCCTGGACGCTGCTCTTATCCAGGGATTCGGTGACCGCCCGCTTGTAAAAACGGTACGACCCGTCGGAGTACATCAGCTCCTGCAAGTCCTCGGAGAGGCTCTTTGCATACACGTCCAGGTCCACGGCGGTAAGGGAGTTGATGAGGTCCGAACGGTAGGTCTTCATGGCCCGGTAACGTTGCTCCAGGCATATGAGCAGGGCGGCGTGGGTCGTCTCCAATCCCTTGGGTACCTCCAGCCCTTTCGCCTGCTCCAGCAGGTCCAGGCATGACTGCTCGACGCCCTTGAGCTGGTCGTTGAGGCCTTCGGGGTTAGCGACCAGTTGGGGGAGCGAAGACTGGATGGAGAACCAGCTCTGGCCGACGCTCGTAGACGTATCGATCACGGGACGCACGCGGTTTACGTACTCGGTAAGCGCGGAGGTGTCGACTTCCTCGCCGCCACCTCCGCAGGTCATATTGAAAATCCAGCAGCCCAGTATGAGGATGACCACCGCGATGATTATCACCGGGGCGGGATTCCTCCTTCGCTTGGAGAACTTGGGGGCCCTTACTTGTGCATACAACTGCTTTTCACCCCACCTTTTCCGGTAGAGCAATCGTTACCATACAAAGGTTTTTTCTGGCTAACAACCTGTCATTCCTTCGATTTAGACGCGGGTCGGGGCCGGAGAGGCTGACCTTCTTGCGCCAGACCGCTATCCCCCCAACAGCCCGTGCGGCTTCCACCTTACCGGCTGCGGCAATAAAGGGACGGCTATGGAGCCGTCCCTTTGTACCTGGTGGGCGAGGCGGGACTCGAACCCGCATGCCCATAAGAGCACTGGACCCTGAACCCAGCGCGTCTACCAATTCCGCCACTCGCCCGGGATGAACTCGGACCCGTGTCCAGGCAGGAATATATTATACCAGACGTGCGAGGTGTGCAGACGCCGGTCTTTAGAGGCACGCCCCATGATATCCTGGGAGCGACCGGCTTATAGACAGGAGGAGAACGATGGAGATCGAGGATTTCCAGGGACTCATCGCCAGGACCTACCTGGAAAAAGATGGGCGCAGGGGCGCATGGGGCACTTTCGGCTGGCTGGTGGAAGAGACGGGAGAGCTTTCCCGCGCCATGAGGAGCGGGGACCGTGACTCCCTGCGCGAGGAGTTCGCCGACGTCCTGGCCTGGCTCGCCAGCCTGGCCAACCTGTGCGGGGTAGAGCTCGGGGACGCAGCGGTAAAGTATACCGGGGGTTGCCCCAAGTGCGGCTCCATCCCATGTGCTTGCGCTGAGTAAAAAAGGAGGCTCCGGCTTCCCGTTCAGGCACCCATCTCAGGCGGTAGTGGCGACGTCCACCACGAGGTCGCCGTCAGCAGTGTGCTCCCATTCCACCTTGCTGTCGCGGCCCGTCACCATCTCGAATATGCCCTGCACCAGGCCCACGAGCACCGGGACCAGGCAGGGGTTCTCCAGGCGGAAACTCAGGCCGTTTTCTTTCCACGTGATCTCTTTGAGATTGCCCATTCCACGCAGGGCGAGCGCCTCACGCAGGCTCTCTTGCGACCTCGCCTCATCGATGGAATAGAAGCCGGCGCGTACGAAACGCTTCTGGGCTTCCACGACCACCCGGGGAATAGTGTCTCCGAGTTCCTTCTCCAACTCCTCGATGACAGCGTCCAGGGAGGCCGGCCCTATCGCTATCATGCGGTGACCGCTGGTCTGGCTGATGATCACTCCGCGGTCGGTGTGCCACCGGTAGCGGGTAAGGGCCATAGGGCCTTTACATTTCGGGCATGGCTCGAACTCTATATCACCTTGCTTGCGGGAATATTCCGTGGTCTGCAGTCTCTCCTGGAGCTCCAGGGGATGGGGCGTGATATGGCAGGTGATCAGGTGCTCGTCCGGCCCTACCTCTTCACGGGTCAATCCCACCTCGCGACGGTCCGCGGCGTTGAAGGTGCCGGCGATATCACCGCTGAAGAGCGGCAGCGAGTAGAGCTCCTTGCAGCGTATGACCACGTAGTCCCCCTTGCCGTGCACGCGGCGTATACTATCGAGCCTGACATCGCCGAATCCCATCACCATGCCCAGGGCGGTCACGTTATTCACTACCGGTCTGAGCCCTACCAACTTCACTATGGCTTTTACTATGCCCGGCAGCATATGGTCCACGAAATCGAAGGTAGCCCTGCGTTTGGCCTCGGTGATGATGCGCTCGATAGACATGCCGATGATCTCCTCGACCCCACTGAAAGTGCACTGGATGTTTTCGTTCTCAATGAAGATCATGCGGTGGTCGGGATTCTCGCGCTGCACGATGGTGCCGTTATCCAGCCATGCGTGCTCCTTGACGAAGCGCTTGGGAACGCCGCACTCCGGACAGAGCTTTATCTTCGGCATGAGATCATCCTTCCAACACGATCCTTATCCGTCGCTTACCTGCCGTTTCTCTGCGCGATGGCTAATCCTTCTATCGGTCCCCGGGGTCGATACTTAAAATGGTGCAGGGTTGAGCAGATGTATCGTAAAGGTATGGTGGATTGCAGCGCGTAAGCGCCAGCGCCGTCTTCGGCGCGACGGTGCCAGTCGCCTCCACGCTTGTCGCGAGGAGCAAAGCGACGTGGCGATCTCGTGTAGAACACACGCTTGACTCCTCTTGAACCATATCCGGGCCTGGCACGCGTACATCTGCGCAAGCACGTGTCGCGCCTAGTAATATATCCATTCGAAGCGCGAGCGCCTGTCCGCCCAATCCACCAACCGCTGCAGCAGGGGGCGGCGCCAACCCCAAGGCACACGCTCCGCGGTGAGCAGCGCGTCCAGGGACTTGACTATCGCCTCGCCGGCCTGGCCGTGCTCGTAAAGGCGCGAGTAGAGCTCGGTGAGGGGATAGAACTTCTCCTTGGCGAAAACGTATGCCGGTTCCCTGAAGTGGGGGCTGTCCAGGGCGCTGCGGCCGTCGAAGATGGTGTCCACGTGACGCCCGGATAGATATCCCTTCTCCTCGCAGTAGCTGTAGAGGCGGGTGTTGGGATAGGGGTGATACGTGGAGACCTGCATGCAGTGGGGGCGGGCCAAGGCATTGATCTTGATGGAGTCCAGGAGGGCCGGGAGGTCCTCGTCCGGCAGCGAGGTCATATTGGTGGATACGGTCTTGATGCCGTATTCCCGGCACGACCGGAAGGCCCGCACTATATCCCGGTTGGACATGTGCCGGTTGAGGACGTTTTTCCTTATCCGTTCGTTCCCGCTCTCGATGCCCATGCATATCACCGAGCAGCCGGCCTCGGCGAAGAGCCTTACCGTGTCCTCGTCCAGCACGTTCACGCGGGAGTTGCAGATGAACGGCAGGTCGACCTCGGCGCGGTAGCGGGCGGTCAACGCGCGGAACCACTCGGGGTCCAGGGTGAGGATGTCGTCGTCAAAGCGGATGTAGCGCAGCTTTCCCTCCGCATCGGCCGCGATGATCTCGCGTATCTCACGCATCACGCTGTCCACGCTGCGGAAGCGCACGTATTTCTTGCGGTTGGGGTAGATGCTGCGCTGGACGTGGTTGGAACAGTAGGTGCAGCTGTAGGGGCATCCCCGCGAGGCCATGAGGGTTCCGCGCTCGTGCTGCTGCGGGCAGAAGTCA
>CAYHAT010000289.1:0-5030 GCA_964354675.1 uncultured Actinomycetota bacterium
CAAGGAAGGAAACTCCTAAGGGGTCAGGTCTTGTTTTTTGCATACCCTGGTATCCAAACGAGAATCTCGCGATTACTCTTCCATATGAAGCATCTTTGGAAAAAAAACGAAGCACTTGCATGCAAAAAACAAGACCTGACCCCCTGGAGGAAAAGGAGGTAGTGGCATGAGCACGCGACAACTGGAGCGGTTGCGGGAAGTCGCCGGGCCTGGAGTGCTGATCACGGATAAAGCAGCCCTGGGAGCCTATTTCAAGGATCCGCCGCCGCTGATGGACCTCAACCTGGCGCTGCCGCGGGACAGCCTGGAGCTCGCGGACCTGGCCGCCGCAGCCTACGAGAACGACATACCCATCTATACCCACCGGCGCGGTTTCCTCTCTGCGGAGGTGGCGAAGTCGGGGGGCGTCCTCATCGACCTCAAGGGTATAGACGATATCGTGCGCATCGACGAGTCCAACCTCCTCGCCTTCATCGAGTACGGTGTGACCTTCGAGCGGCTGAAGGAGGAGCTGGACAAACTGAACCTGAGGCTGCTCATGCCGGCTGCGGCTACCTCGTCCTCCATCGTCCGCTCCTATATCGACCGCGACGTCATCCTGGCCAACGGGGCCACCCGCCCCTACCAGTACACGACCTTCCACGCCATCCTGGCTGACGGCCGCCTGTGGATGAGCGGCACCGACCAGTACACCCCCGACGGGCATGCCGAGTTCCGCGAGGACCTCGGGCCCATGTACTCGAACCTCTTCCATGCCAGCGAGGACATCTTCGGCATGCCCTACGCCATGAAGGCCTGGATCTACAAGCGCTGGGAGGAGAGGCGGGTGACCACCTACGGCTTCGATGACGCGGAGTCCGCCATCGCGGCCGCCCGGCTGGCCTGCCGGCACGACCAGGTCTTCGAGTGCGTGGTCGCCGACCGGCATTACCTGTCGGTGCTGCTCACCGGGGGCCCGGACGAGGCGGACGCCATGGCTGCCGGACTGCCGCCCTGGAGCGTGGTCTTCGGGTTCGACAACCACCCCATGCTGGTGGAGGTCTGGGACCGCCAGACCCAGGAGATGGCCGCCAGCTGCGGCGGCAAGCGGGGCGACGGCGAGCTCGCCGGGCTCATGGAGAGCAAGTTCGAGTGGCCCTGGTACATCTCCGAGCGCGACCACTACCGGGGGGGAACGTCGACCATCGGCTGCTTCACCTTCACCGGCAAGGCGGCCGGGCTCTTCGGCAAGGCGGCCGAAATGGCGGGCGGATATCCCATCGGGCAGGTGGCCATCCCCTCCTACTATGGCGCCGCCTTCTACTGCGAGACCGATATCTACCACGACGCGGACGACGCGGGGGTACACAAGACCTGGGTGGACGCCTACTTGGCGCTCCTTGACGAGGGAGCCCACGTCAATCGCCCGCAAGATGAGGTGGCGGAGGCCGTCTATACCAGGATGGATCCCGAGAACATCCGCCTCATAAGAAACCTCAAAAAGGTCATGGACCCCAAGGGGCTCATGAACCCCGGGCAGCTCATCGAGGGGGTGTAGACCATGGAGCGCGGATTGACCAAGAAAAGGGAGAAACTGACCGACTACCGTGACGACTATTGGGTATGCGGCAAGTGCAAGATGTGCCAGTCCATGAACGTACAGGTCTTCGAGAGCGCCCGCTTCTCCGCCAACTGCCCCTGTGGCACCCGCTACCGCTTCGAGTCTTACTACGCCGCGGGGATGATGGAGATCGCCCGGGCAGTGACCAACCTCGAGTTCGATCCCAGCGAGAAGACGGCGGACATCATCTACTCCTGCAACCTCTGCGGCCTGTGCCAGGAGATGTGCTTCCCCCTCAAGGGCATGCACACCACCCGCATCATCCAGCTCATGCGGGAGAAGGCGGTGGACGAGGGATGGGGCCCCCTGGAGGGCCATAAGGCGCTGCTCGATTCGACATCCGAGAACGACAATCCCCTGGGCCTCAAGAAAGGGTTCAAGGGCAAAGCGGTCAAGGGCCTGGGGGCAAAAGACCTCACGAAAGAGAAGGCGGAGAACCTCCTCTTCGTGGGCTGCGCATACGCCGCGGGTAAGGACATGCAGAAGAAGCTGGCCTCCATGGTCAAGGTGCTGCAGGCGGCGGGCGTCGATTTCGGCGTATTGGGGGACTCCGAGCCCTGCTGCCGCAGCCTTAACCTCGCCCTGGGGGACCGCGACGGCTTCGAGGAGCACGCCTTGGAGAATATCGAGCTGTTCCGCTCCACCGGCGCCTCGCGCATCATCACCGCCTGCCCCCACTGCCTGCAGGTGCTCTCCGGCGAGTACACCCGGGTCATGGACCTGGAGGTGGTGCACGTCACCGAGCTGCTGGCCAAGCTACTCAAGAAGAAAAAGCTGGAGTTCAAAGGTGAGGCCAGATTGAAGGCGGCCTACCACGACCCCTGCATGCTGGGGCGCTGGTGCGAGATCTACGAGCAGCCGCGCAAGCTGCTCGCGGCCGTGCCGGGATTAGAGATGCTGGAGTTCGAGCGCAATATGGAGAACTCCTGGTGCTGCGGCGCGGGCGGCGGCGTGAAGGCGGGTAAACCGGACCTGGCCGACTGGACGGTGGCGGAACGCCTGGAGGAGGCCAGGGCGGTCGGCGCGGAGGCCATCGTCACCGCCTGCCCCCACTGCGAGGGCCATTTCGCCGGCCGCAAGGACCTGCCGGTCTACGACATCTTCGAACTGCTGGCCGAGGGAATGGGGGAGGTGGTCTAGATGAAGGGCAAGGACCTGCAGCAGGACCTGCGCGAACGCAAGGTGATCAAGGTCCCGGTGAAGCACGAGATGGAAGGCAACCATAACCTGCCCGAGAACCTGGAAAAAGCTTACAGGGAACTCCAGGACGCGCTGGGCGAGGAGTGGGTTTCCAACGACATCAACATCACCGTGGCCTACGCGCGCGACCAGTCCGTGGTGCCCATGAACCACCCCCACATCGTGGCCCTGCCCGGCTCCACGGAGGACGTGGTGGCCATCATGAAGATCGCCAACACCTACATCATCGATGTCACTCCTTACGGCACCGGCCTCAACACCCTGGGCATGACCATCCCTCCCTATGGCGGCATCCTCTGCGATATGAGGCGTATGGACGACATCGTCGAGATCGACGAAAAGAATATGCTCTGCACCATCGGCCCGGGGGTGACCTTCGCCCAGCTCCAGACGGAGACCCTCAAGCGCAACCTGCGACTCATCAACCCCTCCACCTCGGCCAACGCCTCGGTGGTCTCCAATATCATGATGGGCAACATCTCGACCCTGGCCAACAAGTACGGGGTGGGGCTGGACCACATCATCGGATACAAGTTCGTCCTCCCCGAGGGACAGGTGATGGTCGGAGGACCGGCGGCTTACGGCGCGGAAATGGCCCACATGCCCGGGCCGGGGCCCGACGTGCGCGCCTTCATCCGGGGCTCCATGGGTACCTTGGGCATCGTCACCGAGATGACTTTGCGCCTCTACCCCAATCCCGACTACGTCAAGCTCACCGTACCCATCAGCGATTCCGAGAGCTGGGAGAACATAGCTCCGGCGTTAAAGGCCATCAGCCAACGCAACATCGTCATCGAAAACGCCTATTTCCAGAACACCTACATGGGGATATTCCTCGCGGAGACCAACGCGGAGTCCGCCAAGCTCATCCCCATGTTCCCCCGCCACTACGTGGTGCCGGTGACCGGCGGCTATTCCGAGGAGGAGACGGAGGTCAAGTGCAAGGTGTGCGAGGAGGACATCCTGGCGGTGGCGCCTGAGTTCGAGTTCATGGACTGGGAGGTGGTGGAGGACATCTCCGCCGGCCGCATCCTGGGCGTGGACAAGTTCACCAAGTTCTTCCGCGAGTCGGTGCGCGTGCAGAGGGTGAAGGGCTCCTTCTTCGTGGGCTTCGGCCTGGACCACCTGGAGAACCTGGTCAACATCAATAACGACATGATGCGCGCCATGACCCAGCAGGTGGGTACGGACGACAATGTCATCTCCGCGGACATGATCGCCACCTATTTCCAGCCCTACGACATGGGCAGGCTGGGATTCATCGAGTTCGATATCTTTATCGACCAGTCCAATCCCGAGGACAGCCTGCGCACCATCTCCGGTACCCTGGCGGCGATGGCGGCCTCCTTCCGCAACGGCTCCGGGGTGTGTTTCGGGGTATGGGCTATGGTAGAGGGCGCGGGGCCGCTGCACGACCTCATCGGCTTCATCTTCCCCCAGGCCGGCACGTACGTGGACACCTACCGGGACATGAAGATGATCTATGACCCCAACAACATCTGTATGCGGAAGTTCGATTATGACACGCTGCGCATGAAGAAGGCGGCCCTATGAGAGGGACGGTCTGAGACAGGAAACAAGTACGACGTATCGCGTAAGCAAAACAGGAGGTTGAGTTCATGGCGGACTACGACGTAATAGTGATCGGAGCGGGATGCGGGGGCATCACCGCCGGCGCCCTCCTGGCCAAGCAGGGCAGGAAGGTGCTGGTGCTCGAACAGAGCGAGCGGGTAGGCGGCTGCTGCTCCACCTTCGAGAAGGACGGCTTCAGCTTCGACGTGGGGGCCTCCATCGTGGAGGTCATCTACCCTGTCGAAAAGGCCTTCGAGACGCTGGGGACCTCTTTCCAGCAGGAAGTGGACCTGATACCCTGCGACCCCATCTACAGCTACATCTTCAAGGACGGCTCGCGGGTCAACTACCCCGTCTCCCTGGAGGGCACGGCGGAGGTCATCTCCAGCATCTCCCCCCAGGACGGCAAGCAGTGGTACGAGCTCGCCGACTACTTCGCGGACATGATGAAACAGACCATCGAGGCCTTCTTCACCAACCCGTGCAACAACATGATGGACATGATGAAGATGGGCATCAAGAACCCGCGCATGCTCAAGTTCCTGCCCCTGTTTGTCACCAGCTACCAGGACGTGATCAAGAAGTACTTCAAGAACGACATCGTGCAGCAGACCATGTCCTTCCAGTCCTTTTACTGCGGGCTGCCCCCGGAGCTGGC
>CAYHAT010000290.1:0-4959 GCA_964354675.1 uncultured Actinomycetota bacterium
CCCAAAGGCAGCTACCATTACCACGCTCCTGCCCACACTTCTCGCTGAAGAACTATACATCATTATATCTGTTTTCGGTGGATAGACCCCAGTTGGATGGCGAACATCTTGCTCTTCTCGGAATATGGTCTGCCCAAAGGAGCCGCATACACCGCTCGATGGTAAGACGTCCAGCTACCACACAGCCCGGTTCTGATAGAATGATTACGGCGTCTCGGGACAAGGCTGGCATCTCGGGAAAAAGGCGGTGGATATGGACGACGGCACCAGGGTGAGCAGGGAGATCTCCTACGAGGAATACGTCTTCTGTGAAGAGCCCTTCTATATTCCCGTGGGCGACGAGGTGGAGACATTTCGCGCCGCCTATCAGGCCAGCCTGCCGGTTAACCTCAAGGGACCCACCGGCTGCGGCAAGACCCGCTTCCTGGAGTACGTGTCCTGGCTGCTGGGCAAGGAAGGGGGCTTCAACCTCCCCTTGATCACCGTCGCTTGCCACGAGGACCTCACCGCCGGGGACCTGGTGGGACGCTACCTGCTGCGCGGGGACGAGACTGTATGGGTGGACGGCCCCCTCACCGCCGCGGTGAAGACGGGGGCCATCTGCTACCTGGACGAGGTGGTGGAGGCCCGCAAGGACACCATGGTGCTCATCCATCCCCTGGCCGACCACCGTCGTATCCTGCCCCTGGAGAAGAAGGGCGGCTTCATCCGCGCCCACCCCCGCTTCCTCCTGGTGGTATCCTACAACCCCGGCTACCAGAGCATGCTCAAGGACTTGAAGATCAGCACCCGCCAGCGTTTTGCGGCCATAGACTTCTCCTATCCCGACCGCGCGGTGGAAGCTCGCATCATCGCGGGCGAGAGCGGCGTGGCCGAAGCGGTGGCGCAGCAACTGGCCCTGCTGGGAGAGAGAGCGCGCAACCTGGGCGAGAAGGAACTGGAGGAGGGTCCCTCCACCCGGCTGCTCATCTACGCCGCCAGACTTATAGGACAGGGGGTCGAGCCGCGGCGCGCCTGCGAGACGGCGGTCGTCTCGGCGGTCTCCGACGACCCGGTGATGCAGCAGGCCATGCGCGACCTGGTTGCGGCGGTCTTCCCCTGATAGTTCGAGCAAGGCAGGTAAGTTTTGACCTCTTCACTCAACCTCGCCATCTACATGAGCGCCCTCCTGGACGAAGCCGGTGAGGCGGGCCGCGCCGCGGTCACGCTGGAGGAGGCCCGGGCGTCCTTCTCCCTCTTCGGCAAGGGCCTGAGCGAGAAGTACCTGCAGGCGAAACCCCTGGGGGACGCCCCCGCCATCCTGGCCAATCCCCGCCGGCCCTTCCCCTTCAGCAACGGCAGGGAGGTTTATCTCCCCCCTTACCTGGACGTCTTCGACTCCCGCGAGGAGAACTGGCGGGTGTTCCGCCTCTACACCTCGGTGCAGGCGGGACAATGGGAGGCGGGTACCTTCGACCACCCCCGCGCGGACGAGGCCGCCGCCCGGCATGGGCGGCAGGCCTGGATGGACAGGAAGGAACCGCTGGCCTTCCTCCGCTTCTTCCTGGGAAGTTTTCCCATGCCATTCCTGGCGGCAGATATCTTTATCACCCTGGAGACGGCGCGCACCGCAACCGTCATGGCCCGGTGCTTCGGCGGCCTGGCATCGGACCTGGCCTGGTTCCTTGCCCGCCTGGGGCCGAACATCGAACCCGTCGACTACCGTTCGGTGCTCTGGAACGTCTTCTTCGACCTCCTCGCCCCCCTCGCCGGCAACCCGGCACAAAGGGGGTATCCCCGCGAGGTCATGGCCGCGGCCGAAACGGTTGCCGATCCCGGCGCTGACCTCAAGCACAGCCTGGACGCCACCCTGGCCATCTACGCTATCCTGGAGCCTCAGCTCATGGCCTCCCTCGTCCCCGAGGAGCGGACGCTGCTGGAGGGAGCGGATGATTTCTTCACCGACACCATGCCCGGGCTGCGGGGCAACAAGGCTACCCGCTTCGGGAGGGAGGAGGAGGCAGAGGGGATCGAACTGGTGCCTCCGGAGCTCGCCGAGGCGCTCAACCTGGATTTCTATTCCTACCTCCTGCCCGCCGGCATCGGCGAGTTCCTCATGGAGGACGCGCTGGGCAAGAAGCTGGCGCAGGATACCGCCCCCGACGCCGACCGCAAGGTGAAGGCCACCGGCAAGGAGAAAGCCGATGTGGAGGAGGCCGGCGTCGAGGAGCATCGCCTCCTCTACCCGGAATGGGACTACCTGGCCGGCGGTTACCGGCGCGACTGGGCCACCCTCTACGGGCTGAGGGCCGAGGAGGGCAGCGCGCAGGCCGCCAAGCGGCTGCTCGCGGAATGGGACGACCTGGTACGCGAAGTGACCCGGCAGTTCCGCATGCTGCGTTTGCAGGAGCGCACCTGGAGAAAGCGGCTGGAGTGGGGGGAGGAGATCGACATCTCCGAGGCGGTGGAGCGCCAGGTGGCGCTGCGCTGTGGCCTCCCACCCACCGAGAAGGTATACATGGAGAAGCGGCGCATCACCCGCGAGGTGAGCGCCCTCTTCCTCCTGGACCTCTCCGCCTCCACCTCTTCCGAGATCACGGAGGGGGGCCACACGGGGGAAACGGTGCTGCAGGTGCTGGTAGCCAGCGTGGCCATCATGGCGCGGGCCCTGGAACAGCTGGGCGACCGTTACGGCATCTACGGCTTTTCGGGATACGGGCGGAAGAGGGTGGAGTTCCTGCGCATCAAGTCCTTCGACGAGCCCCTGGGCGACGCGGTGTGGCAGCGCCTGGGCGGCCTCAAACCCATGAAGAGCACCCGCATGGGGACGGCGGTGCGCCACGCCCACCACCTGCTCAACGCCGAGCTGTCATCGCTCAAGATGATGCTGCTGCTCTCCGATGGCTATCCCCAGGACTACGACTACGGTGAGGACCGCACCGACCGCGAATACGGCTTGCGCGATACCGCTCGGGCCTTGCGCGAGGCGGAGGCCGGTCACATCATCCCTTTCAACGTCACCGTGGACGCCGCCGGCCACGATTACCTGCGCCGCATGTGCCCGCCCCACGGCTACCTGGTATTGAAGAGCGTGGAGGACCTCCCGGCGGAGCTCCCCAAGGTGTACCTGCGCCTGCGGGGGAGCTAGGGGTCGTGTCTTCGATCTTCGGTTCTTAACGAACCGAGAAGTTCTGCTCAAGAGCATCCGTGTAACCGAAGATCGAAGACACGACCCCTAGCTCGCACCCACGTATGCAAATTGAAGGGCGATTGGAGGTTCATATTCAGGCCACCCGAGGACGACGTCATTTATGTCGTATATATCCGCATGAGGTCGGAAAAGACATATAGGACACGTTAAGCCAGTTATTGGGCGTTTTTGCGGAGCATACTGCCGGGCAGGGCGCCGGGGACGACCTCCCCCTTCTCCACTACGGGGGTGCCGTTGATGATGACGGTATCCAATCCCTCCGGGAATCGCTCGGGGTCGCGGAAGCAGGCTTCGGTGCGGAAGCTCTCCGCGTCCATCAACAGTAGGTCGGCGTAGTAGCCCTCCTTGACCAGGCCGCGCTTCGCGATGCCGAAGAACTCCGCCGGTAGGGAGGTGCAACGCCGGATGGCCTCGGGCAGGTCGACCAGCTTCTTCTCGTTCACGTAACGGCCGATGAACCTGGGGTAGCAACCGTAGAAGAGAAAGTACGGCTTCCCGAAGCCAAGCAGGAGAGTGTCGGTGGTTATCATGGTCTCCGTATCCTTGAGGGTTGGGAACATGGCACGCTCGGTGAAGGCATCTTCCGGCTCGGCCAAGGACTCGAAGGCGAACACGCTTCCCTCCTCCTCCACGAGAAGGTCGCACATAACATCAAAGGGGTGGCGCCCCTGCTCCGCGGCGATCTCCGTTAAACGTCTACCCTCCAGGTGTTTGTTCTTCTCTCCACGTACCGACATTATGATCATCGCATCCCAGCCGAGCAGGCGTATGATGTTCAGCGACCAGTCGTTCCTGCCCCGGTGTGGCCAGGTGGGCCTGCCCTTTTCGATGTCGCGCAGCATCTCCGCCCTCAACCCACGGTCCGCCATCCTCGTCATCATCTCCTCTCTGCTGCCGCCGATAATCCATGGAGGCAAGAAGGGAATGAGCGGGGCAAAACCGGCGCTACAGGGCATGAGATCCACGCCTATGCTCACTCCCGATTCCTTCAAGCGCCCCAGTTGCTTGAGGACATTACTCATAAACATGCCCGTAAAAGCATCCGGTACGGCCTTGACGGCGAAGTCTGGGTGACGGGCCAGCCACTTCAAGACCTTGAGGGCGGGGTGCTGAAGGCGACCCATCCAGGGCACGGAGAATATATGGGAAACCTGCCCTCTTATGCCGTTGGCCCGGGCTACCTCGGCCACCTCGTCGATGGCCTTGCCCAGAGTGGAGGCTGTATAGGAGCGCAGGTGGCTGGTGAAGATGCCGTTATAGCGGGAGAGCGGCTCGGACACTTTTACCAACTCCTCGGTGTCTGAGAACATGCCAGGAGGATATTGGAGTCCGGTTGAAAGGCCATAGGCCCCCGCCTCCATTGACTCCTCCAGCAACCACTTCATCATCTCCATGGCCCCGGTATCCGCGGGCTTGTTCTCGAGGCCAAGGGCGGAAATACGCAGCAGACCGTGGGGGACCAGGAGCGCCATGTTGAGGAGGAGGCCTTTCTCGTCCATGCGGTCCATGAACTCCCCCATGCTCTTCCAGCGGATGGACGCCTCGAAGTCCATCTGGGTGAAGACCTCCAGGTAGGTCTTCAATCCCTCGCGGTTCTCGTCCGTGATGGGCGAGAGGGACATGCCACAGTTTCCGCCCACGAAGGTGGTGATGCCCTGCCGCACCAGGGGTCGCAGCAGCTCCGCGGCGTCCTCCCTGAACATGGTGACGTCGGCGTGGGAGTGCACGTCCACGAAGCCGGGGCAGACAACGCGCCCGCCCGCAGCGAT
>CAYHAT010000291.1:0-4944 GCA_964354675.1 uncultured Actinomycetota bacterium
TGACTGGGACGTGAGCCTGGACAAAGCGGCCATCATCGCGCTGGCCCCCAAGGCCACCCAACAGGCCATCCTTACGGCGACGGCCCCCGCGGGAGGCGTTGTGGGAGACAAGCTGGAGCTGAAGGTCAAGGCCACGAGCAGCCTCGTTCCGGTCG
This sequence comes from uncultured Actinomycetota bacterium, assembly GCA_964354675.1. Classification (GTDB taxonomy): domain Bacteria; phylum Actinomycetota; class Geothermincolia; order Geothermincolales; family RBG-13-55-18; genus SURF-21. The sequence goes on from CAYHAT010000291.1 coordinate 156, forward strand.
AGGAGGTCGCCATAGCGGCCGAGGTCACCGACGTACGCAACGTCTATTATTTCTCCATCGACTCTATGGACCCGGAATACCTCTACCTCAACCATGCCGGCACGGGGCCCGGCTCGGAGGGAGACCGGCTCATGCCGACCTTCCACGCCTTCACAGGCGAGGGCGTGAACTACACGGACGCACGCGTTTACCTGCCTTCCGCTACGGACATGAACCACACTAACGCCCTGGCCGGTACCTACACCGGAACACAAGGCCTGTACATGGTGGGCGGCACCTGGAAGGGCTTCACCGAGCACGACGAGGTCATCTCGGCTCCCAACTCCATGTCGCTTATGCGCTACGGCCCGCATGGGGACCCCATCAAGCGCATCTACGAGGTGGCCAAGACGGAGACGGGCGGCAAAGCCCTTACCGGCTTCTGGTCCAACAAGAACTGGCTGGCCAACATCGAGGGAGAGAAGACGGTGGACATCGTGGGGCACAGCGAGCGTTATCCCCTCTTTTTTCCTCCCCCCTACAAGTACAGCGCGGCAGGCGACCCCCAGACCGACGACAACCCATCCGACCCGCTCTCGGCGCCGTTTTCCGCCAGTTTCTACTCGGACACCACGCGGGAGATACTCATCCCCATATTTCTAGGGCAGTTCAACCTCCTGCTGGGGCTGGGCCTCTACATCGTGCCTATAAGCACTATCTTAGGGGCTACGCCGGGCAACCACTGCGAGGACCGTTACCTCATGGAGTCCTTAGAGCGCTCGATCATCGAGGAAGACCCGGACGTCGTTTATGTAAACGCCGCTGACCTGGACAACACCGGTCACTTCACCGGTTCCTCCTGGGATACCGGCGAGTGGAACAACGCGGGCACCCCGGGAGCCACCGATGACGTGAGCAGGTACAGCCCCTGGATGAGGCGCGACGAATGCCTGGACATCTGCCGCGAGCTGGATGGCCTCTTCGCCGAGTTCATCCAGATGCTCAAGGACCGGGGGGTATACGACAACAGCGTCATCGTGGTCCTCTCCGACCATGGCATGGAGAACATGAAAGACCAGAAGAGCGGCTACCAGGTACTCGACCTGCGCAAGATCCTGCGGCAGCAAGGCCTGGTCCTCTACGAGGATTACTACGAGGGGGGCGGCACCGAGATCAACTTCATCTGGTGCGACGACCCCGCCAAGTGCGCGGCGATAGAGGCGGTCCTGGAGGGCTACACCGTCAACGACCCCGAGCTGGGCCCGGTGCAGCCACTCACGGTGATCAACCGCGAGGAGATGGTCAGCGGCGTGGAATACGGTACCCTCCTGGGCCACGTGCGGCCCGGGGAGCTCTACTCCGAGTTCTGGGTGACTCACCCCGACGAGCCTGACGGCCACCTCTGGCCCGACCTGTGCATCTTCCCCCTGTACAACTACAACCAGGCCGCCCACGGCAACATCGTGGCTACCGCCGCCAACCCCGTGGGCATCACCCTGGGCAACATCCCGGACAACGTGCAACTGGGATTCCCGGGCGCCCACGGTGGGCTGCAGACCGTGAGCATCCCGCTGGTATTCAAGGCACCGCTCGGCTGGCCCGGATATACGCCGGGGACGGTATACGGGGAAGAGGACGGGGAAGAGGAGGTGGAGATCGGGGACATAACCCCGACCATCTACCAGATATTGGGATGGCCGTCCCCGGACTGCGTGGATGGGGAGCCGCTGCCATACTGAGTAGGAATACGTCAAAAGGGCGCGGGAAACCGCGCCCTTTCTATCGGGTTGCGGCGGCCGCCTTGGCGACTCTCACATCCTGGGCGGTGGTGCCGCCGCTTACGCCAACCGAACCGACCAGCTTGCCTTCCGCGTCGAAGATGGGCAATCCTCCGGGCACGGGGCAAACGCGCTCGTTCCAACCCCCGGTGGGTATGCCCAGGCCGGGCAGGGATTTCACCCCGTAGCCGGTGATATCAGAGCTGGGCATGCGGAAAGCGGCGGCCGTCCATGCCTTATCCCGGGCCAGCTCGGCGGTGGGGAAGAGAGCGCCGTCCATGCGGTAGAAGACCTTGGGCCAGCCCTCGGCGTCGCTGAGGCAGACGCTCACCGCGAGGCCCATCTCCTCAGCCTTGGCCATGGCCGCCTCGACCAACTTCACGTATCTATCCAGCCGGCTCCCGAGCGGCGGGTCCTCGGCGTCGTACATGGCCGACCAGCAGCGCTGGCTCACGGTGTTGTCGTCTAACGCTGAAGGGGTGCCGCTGGTGCCAACGCCCCCTATCACCGTCATATTCTTGTCGCGTATGGGAATCCCTCCCATGATGGTGGTGAGCCTGCCTTTGTGCTTGAACTGCAGCCCCATGCCGTGCTGGCCGAGGGGGAGCTGGTCAAGGGGCATAACGGCGGTGCGGGGGTCGGTCATGCGCCCCAGCATAAGGGTGGGAGCCGTAAACGTGGCGGAGGTCCATGCCTTCTCCACGCCGATATCGAAGGTCGCCGGCGGAGCACCGTCCATACGGTGCCCGGCCAGCACCGCCCCCGCCTTATCCACCACCACGATGCTGCAGGGCCAACCTATGAGGTCATCCGCTACGTGCTCTGCTGCCTGCAGGCCCTTGCGCGCGAGGTACAGGGTCACCACGTCTATCTCGTTGCCGTTGGCCATGTCTATCCCTCCCCCGCTCCCGCTTGCCAGTCGGTGGTGGCGATGAGATCCGACTTTGTCTTCAGGACATTCTTGACGATGACGTCCCCCGCCTTCACGGGAGGCTTGACCGCGACCCTTGCCGTCTCCACCATGATGGGCTTCAACAATGCCTTGAGGACGGGGCGGGAGGTGCGCACCGGCAGCAGCGGGAAGCTCTCGTCCCCGGTGCGCACGGTGGCGGTGAGGGTGCGTACGGGATTCTGGAGCTCCTTGAGCACGTACTTCTCACCTTGTTTGCACTCCGCACCCTTCATGCCGGTGACGTTCCCCTTCTTGTCCTGGACCACCGTCACGCGGCATCCCAGCGGGCATCCGATGCAGATAACCGTCTCCCGGGGCGCCATTTCAACCACCCTCCCTCATCTCGCAGTCCACGACGAGTTCACCCTTGAGCCCGGCCTCCTTGAGCGTGTCGCCTTTGAGGTCGAGGACGATCATCTCGCTGGGACGTACGGAGCGGAACCGCTTGGCCAGGACACCGCCCACCTTCAACGTCGCCTTGAGGCCCGGCCGCGTCACCCGCATATGCAGGGTAACGTCTTCCTTGCCCGAGATGGCATGGGGCACGACGTACTTGATGTTATCACCGGGGACCACTCTCACTCCTGCGGCAGACCTCAGCTTCCCCTTGTCCGCGAAAAGCGCGGCGGAGCGGCCGGCCGTCTCCGCCTCCCAACTCACCCAATCCACCAGGTCGTGCACCTGCACTACGTTGCCGCCGGCGAAGATGCCCGGGACGCTGGTCTGGCGGTTCTGGTCCACGACCGGCCCGCCGGTCACGGCGTCGAGCTCCACGCCTGCTTTCCTGGAGAGCTCGTTCTCCGGGATGAGCCCAGCCGAGATGAGCAGGCAGTCGCAGGGGAAAAACCTCTCCGTGCCGCCGATGGGGCGGCGCTCCGCATCCACTTTGGAGACCGTGACCCCTTCCACCCTCTCCTCACCGTGGATGAAAGAGACCGTGTGCTCCAGCAGCAGGGGAATGCCGAAATCGTGCAGGCACTGCACCTCGTTGCGGATAAGGCCGCCCGGCCAGGGCATGATCTCCGCCACCGCCTCCACCTTCGCCCCCTCCAGGGTGAGGCGGCGGGCCATGATCATGCCGATATCGCCTGAACCCAGGACCACGTAGCGCGAACCCGGCATATATCCCTCGATGTTCACGAACCTCTGGCAGGTCCCCGCCGTTAGCACCCCGGCCGGCCTGGTGCCCGGGATCCCCACCGCTCCCCGCGACCTCTCGCGGCAGCCCATGGCCAGGACTACGGCGCCGGGCTTGAACTTCATGTAGCCGTGCTTGCGGCTTACGGCGGTGATGCCGCGTTCCGCGTCCAGGTCGATGACCATGGTCTCGAGCTGGGCCTCCACACCAAGGTCCAGGGCTCTCTCTATGAAAGCCTTCTCGTACTCCGGCCCGGTCATATCCTGTTCGAAATAGAGCAGCCCGAAGCCGTTGTGTATGCATTGTGGGAGCAGGCCGCCCAGCTGTTCGGCCCTCTCGATGATCAGTACCTTCTCCGCTCCCTGCTCGCGGGCGGCGATGGCGGCGGCCAGGCCGGCCGGTCCCGCCCCGATCACGGCTACGTCAACGAGATTAGCCATGCCTGCCCCCTCCCTCCAGAAGCTGCTTGGTTCGCAGGGGGACCTGGACCGAGCCCCCGCCCGCCTTGGTGACCTCGGTCTCGGGTATGCCCAGTTCCCGGGCGATGATGCGGGTCACGCGGGGGCCGCAGAAGCCTCCCTGGCAGCGCCCGGTGCCGGGACGCACCCTGAACTTCACGCCGTCCAGCGTGGTTGCACCGTGTCTTACCGCCTCGACTATCTCGCCCTCCGTCACCGTCTCGCAGCGGCAGACCACGTGACCGTAGCGGGGGTCTTTCTTTACGAGGGCCTTTCTCTCCTTTTCGGAGAGCATGCTGAAATCCGGGATGTCCTTGCGATAGGGATTGAACGCGGGGTCCGGCTCCAGCGCGAGGCCGTCCCCCTGCAGTATCTCCACCACCTCCAGGGCCGCCCCCGGGCTGGCGCTCACGCCGGGATACCCTATGGTCATGTTGATGAAGCGGGGCACCCGCTCGGACATGGCCACCTCGCACTCGTGCCA
>CAYHAT010000292.1:0-4923 GCA_964354675.1 uncultured Actinomycetota bacterium
CTGAAAAGTAAATCGCGGTCGATTTTCTGATCGTCTGTGAGAACATTCCCGCTAGCGTTAATCGTGTAATCGCTCTTCACAGAACGCACGATTATATCAAGCGATGAAAAGTTATCGCTTGAACAGTAATTAACTTTCGTGCTTTTCGTGCTTTTTGTAATCATGATCTTTTCCCTTTTTGTGTGTGATTAATTTTCACGTTCTAATCATCAATGTTAGAACGTTCTAAACAGTACACTACAAACGGATAAAAATATTGTAGTGTACTGATACTAGAATAATCACACACACACACGTTTTGACGTTTGAGTAATTCTCGTATGATTGAACGTATAATCTTTTTTTGCCCCGATCAACGTGTGTTAGTAAATTTCACACCTAGACTGTCATGTTCATACGTTTTGTTTGTTCAAACGTGTTTTGTCACTATTCTGAAAAGTGACTATTCTTTTTGTAACGTGCTATGTTTTGATTATTTTGTAATCAAATTATAATGTTTTCTATTATCGCATGTGTTAATCTCAGTATACATATATAGATTAGAATTGTTAAAAAATTGATTATCTTCTCTCGATCAATATTAGTACAAGCTTAATCATTACTAATAAATTAATGAATATCTATATAATTCTACATTTTATAACTAATATCTAATTCCTTTACGTTGTTCTAAACAACTAATTAATGCGAGAGATTATTTAACATAACGTTCTATGATCTATTCGTATAGTTATAAGATCGTGTCATTTTATACTTTGCAATAAACATTGTTTAACATTTCTAATCTTGATTCTTTAACATTGCAATATATACTATATATCTATATATATCTATACTGCTACACTATATAATAGACACATGCCCAGGTATTATCATGATCTATTGCAATTTATTGATGCTTTTTAGCATAGAACGTTACCTTAAATAAATCTCAATTCTTTAACGTAATGTTCTAACCCCTAAAATCATAGTATCATTCTGCTATCATGCTATTATTTTATTTCCCTGTCACGTATTGATTAGAGTACAATCCGCATCACACGCAACCCCCCACGCGCAGACGTCCCGTGAGCGGTTTCGGGGACTATGCCCCCTTCTCTGATAGTATGGGGGTGGAAAAGAGTTTTCGGGAGAGCATCAGGGGGAGTAGAGACGTAGTGATAGCCCTTGTCTGATAGTATGGGGGTGGATTTTAGGATTATGGGAGGCGAGTAGGGGGGCTTTGCCAGTAATAGATAGCGGCGGATTGCGGTATAATAAAAACAAGCGAATAAAGTGTAGAGAGTGGAAGGAGTAAGGGATGCGCAGGACTACAATTATAGCAATCTCGGTTATTTTAGGGGTGGTATTAGGGGGGTTATTGGTGGGTACGGTGTTAGCGCGACCCAGTATAGAGCGAGCGCCGGATGGGACGTACCTATTCTGTTCCAATGTATATCACGATGGGGAGCGGATCGCCAAAGTATGTGTTGCGTGGAACATTTCGACATCTGGCGACTTAGTGCGTGCCAACACTAATGGGACAAGGAGTGTGCAGTTTTTCAAGAGTGGCTATAGTGCTGTACTTGGCCCGCAAAGCTGTGTGCCATATCAGGTATGGGCTACGTCGGTAACGTGCAACTCGAAAACTACGTTTAAGGAGGGCAAGTGGCAGATAGGGGGAATAAAGCAAACGTGCGTGTTTACGCCTGGATTGATGGTGTGTTCAGTCAGGAAAATACTGGCTGAGCCTGAGGCGGGGTAAAAGGAGTAGTGTATGGCGTTAGAGGCAGGGTTAGAGTATATAGATGAGATAGTTGGGTTACCTGGCAATGCTAAGGATCATGACATAGGGGTAATAGGTAACAGTGTAGGGGAATTTGGGTATATAGAGCGTGTGGTGATTAACAGAGTAACTGGTCATTGTATAAGTGGTAATGGCAGGGTGGAGGTATTACTGGGGATGTACAAGAGGGGCAGGCGTAATGGTGGTGGTATACCTGATAATATAGAGGTAGGGGATGGGGGTAGGTGGTTAGTTCCTGTGGACTATGTAGAGATAGAGGCTAATAAGGAAGTAGCTGCTGCTATAGCGTTGAACAGGGCGGTTGAGTTAGGTGGGTGGGATGAGGGGCGGTTATTTGACAGTTTAGAGGTATTGGTTAGTGAGTTAGGGGAGGGTGGGTTAGCGGTAACGGGGTTTGATGCTAGTGATATGCAAGCATTGGGGGAGAAGTTAGGTGTATTTGGCAGTAATGGGGATGGTGAGGAAAGTAGTGTAGATGATTATGGGGAAGGGGAGGGGGAGAAGGTGCTTGAGGAGGCGATGGGCCGGTGGGGTGTTCAGCTAGGGGATGTGTGGGTTGTTGGTGATACTACACAGCAGCATGTTGTTTGTTGTGGGGATTGCAGGCTAGATGGTAAAGATAGTGTTATTAGTAAAGCGATAGGTATTATTGGGGTAAGTGGGATTAATGGGGCGATCACCTCCCCGCCTTATGCTAATCAAAGGCGGGACGAGTACGGTGGTATTGGGGAAGATGAATATTTGGACTGGTGGCAGGCGGTACAGGCAAATGTAGCTGGTGTTCTTGCTCAGGATGGTTGCTTTTTTGTGAATATAAAGCCGCATAGTAGGGATGGGGTAAGGGCTACGTATGTTATGGAACTGGCGCTGGCTATGGTAAAACAGTGGGACTGGTGCTTTATTGATGAGTTTTGTTGGGAGCGAGTTGGCGTTCCGGGCGACTGGCCTAATCGGTTTAAGAACGGATTTGAGCCAATTTACCAGTTTGCACTAGATACAAAAATCAAGTTTTACCCGGATGAAGTAACACACGAAGCGTCAGGTAGCGCTGGTAAAACTCAGAATAGAAACTTTGGTAATTACTATAATACGCTTGAGGGGTTTGATTGGAGCGAAGCAAGACCAAGTAATAGAATACCCTATGGTGGTAAATTGGGCGGGTGGGGTCACCCCGCTATGTTCCCCGCTGAAATGCCAGCATTTTTTATGAAGGCTTTTTCGGAGTATGGGGATGTGTGGCTCGACCCGTTTTGCGGGGTTGGTAGTAGCTTAGTAGCATGTGTAAGGACTGGCAGAACTGGTATTGGTATTGAGATTGAACCTAAATATGTGGCCGTTACCTTGGATAGATTACAACAAGAGACGGGACAAACACCCCAAAGGGTGTAAAGGTAGGCAAATAATATGGCTAGCCTTAGATCGAACTCCCAAAGGATACAAAAACTGATCGATAACCCTGATGCAAAACGCAAAAGGACTGAACTGGAACATGAGCTTGACTTGCTCAAAACAGCGGAACTGTATGTAAAAGGATGGCGGCAAGATCAGATCGCAGATTATATATCCGAACATAGACCGTATAAGCTATCCAGCTCCGCAATTAGCCTTGATATAAAAATACTGCACGAACGGTGGGTACACGCCCAGTTGATCAATATGGACGAGGCGAAAGCCAGGGAACTGTCCAAGATTGATAAGGTGGAAACTGCCGCATGGGAAGCATGGGAAAAGACCCTTACCGACGACGTTATTACAGAGTCGACCAGAATAGAGGATAACGCCGCCGCTGTAAGAAACCCAAAGGCAACTACTTATACGCGCGGTCGGGTAAATAAGCGCACACAGACTGGTAGGGGCGATGCAAAATATCTTGATATTGTCCTGAAGTGCGTAAACCAGCGTTGCCGTATCTTGGGCGTGTACGCGCCTGATAAGATCGACGTGTCTTGGCGCGATGAGGCACTCAAAGCAGGACTAGACCCGGAACAGGTACATAATGAGCTTGTCGAACAATTCGTCGGCGCTGCCAAACTGGGTGGAACTGGCGGTTCAGGAAGCGTGGAAGGATAGCCTCCCGCTTATCCGCCGCAAAAAACAGCTAGAAAAACTGGAAAGTTATCGCGGCGACCCAGTTGCTTTTGGCGAACAAGTCCTTGGTGAACATTATACCGAGGACGTGAAACGCGTTATGAACTCGGTTAGGGATAACCCCGTTACTATCGCTAAGTCAGGTAACGCCGTAGGTAAGAGCCATGCAGCCGCAAGAATAGCAGTATGGTTTTTCAAGTGCTTCCCTGACTCCCAGGTGTATCTCGTCGCTGCGCCACCATTGGATAACCTGAAACGTATCTTATGGGGCGAAGTGCTGTATGTGATCAACAATCACGGTGAGCTTTTTGAGACGGATTATGTTCGCAGTATGAACGTAACCCGCCACTCTAAGTCGTTTATCGCCGCTGTTGCTATACCAACAAGCGGTACAGAAGCAGAACGAGAGGCGAAATTTAGCGGTAAACATGCCCCAAATATGCTGTTTATCATAGACGAAGGCGATGCAGTCCCGCCAGAAGTGTATCGCGGCATTGATTCTTGTATGTCCGGCGATAATGCCCATTTGCTTGTTATGTTCAACCCACGCGCTCAGCTAGGCCCAGTCTACGACATGGAGAGTTCTGCTAAGGCGAATGTAGTCCAACTACCAGCTATGCACCACCCTAACGTAACGTCAGGCGACGATATTATCCCTGGTGCTGTATCAAGGGATATTACCGTAAGGCGTATCAATGAGTGGACTCGCCCTATTATGGATTTTGAAAAGACTGGCGCGGATACTTTTGAACTGCCTGAGTTTTTGGTTGGCGCTGTTGCACAGTCCCCATCAGGCGCGACTTACGATCCGCTAAAAGCAGGAAGCTATAAGATTGTAGAGCCGCAGTTTAGCTATATGGTATTGGGCGAGTACCCGCCACAGGGCGAAAAACAACTGATTAGCACAGCTTGGCTCGACGCGGCTGTTCAAAGGTGGAAAGACTATGTTGCAGTGCATGGGGAAATACCGCCTGATACTCAGCCAATTATGGGCTCTGATATTGCCGAGCTTGGCGTAGACGCTAATGTAACCATGCTCAGATATGATT
>CAYHAT010000293.1:0-4923 GCA_964354675.1 uncultured Actinomycetota bacterium
CCTCTACCCGGCATCCCTGGGAAGAGGCGAAACGGCAGACGTTGTCTCGTGCGGTGGGGTTGTCCACCAGCACCTCCAATTCCTGCACGCCTTTCTTCAGAGCGCTCCTGGTCCTGACCACCGGTTCGGGGCAGGCCAAGCCTCGCGCATCCACCGCTTCGCTCATCGCGCCTCCTTGCTGAGTACGGTAGGGGTCGTGTCTTCGATCTTCGGTTTCGCCTATGAGATGGATCGATAGCCCCAGGGTCGAATTAATCGAAGATCGAAGACACGACCCCTTGTCCTTTCATCGCGTCAGGGAAGGACCCGGATGAGTGGGGTCGCGTCTTCCGTGAACAGCCCGATCCGTGTCCATCCATCCCCTTCACCCGTCTCCTGCGTAAAGACCTCCAGACCCTGTGGGGGAAGGGCTACGAGCAGCCCGCCTGAGGTCTGGGGGTCGTACAAGAGGTCCCGGCCTATCTCGTCCAGCTCCGCCGGTACCTCGACTTTTGCAGCGAGAAAATCGCGGTTCCGGTGCGCCCCCGCCGGGATCATGCCCATCCCCGCCATCTCGCGGACACGTTCATATACCGGCAGCATGGAGGCGAAGACCTCGCACCCCAAGCCGTGGCCGGGGAGCATGTTGAGGAGATGCCCCGCCAGCCCGAACCCGGTCACGTCGGTACAGGCATGGGCCCCCGCGAGCACGGCGGCCCTGGACGCCGCGGCGTTGAGGCCCACCATGCCCTCTATCGCCTCCCGCATATCCGCCTCGGACAGGAAGCCCCCCTTGAGGGCGGTGGCCAGTATGCCGGTACCCAGGGGCTTGGTGAGGACGAGGACGTCGCCTGGCTCCGCCCCCAGGCTGGTCATGATGCGCTCGGGATGCACCCTGCCCGTGACCGCCAGGCCGTATTTGGGCTCCTCGTCGTCTATGGTATGGCCGCCCAGCAGGACGGCGCCGGCCTCCCGTAGCTTGGAAAGCCCTCCCTCGAGTATCCTGGCTAGGATATCCATCCCCAGGGAGCAGGGGAAGCAGACGATGTTCATGGCCGAGAGGGGGGTGCCCCCCATGGCATAGATGTCGCTTAAGGCGTTGGCCGCCGCTATCTGCCCGAAGAGATAGGGGTCATCAACGATAGGGGTGAAGAAATCCAGCGTATGCACCAGGGCCGTCTCCTCGTCGAGCATGAACACGGCGGCGTCGTCCGGGGTGTCCAACCCCACTAGTATCTCCTGGCGGGTGTCCCCCGGGCGCAGCAGGCGCAGCACTTTCTCGAGGTCCTCCGGACCCACCTTGGCCGCTCACCCCGATTTGCTGGAAAGCAGGGTCAGCCTGACTCTCTCCGGCATTATAAATCCTCCCAATAGGTTCTATAGAATCTTATTATAAATTGAGGGGAGGGGCCGTGTCTTCGATCTTCGGTTCTCCGATCCCGAAGTCGCAAAACCTACGTATGTATAATAGAAACCGAAGATCGAAGACACGGCCCCTAGTCCTCCAGCTCACCGAGGCTGCGGGATATCTCCACCACCAGGTGCTCTCCGGAAGAGTAAGCGTCGCGCAGGGCCGTGGGGTGTTTTTTTATGGCCCCCTTCTTTTCGATGCGGAAGAAGAGCAGGCGCTCGTAATACTTTATGTCCAGTACGTCGAAGAACATGTCCATCACCTTGAGGGCCCCGTCGAAGGCGCGCGGGTCATCGGCGCCGGCGGTGGCGAGGAAGAGGCCCCGCCTGGCATGCCTGGTCTTGGGGTCGGTGACGTCCTCCTCCAGCAGGGCCTTGCGGACCCAGACGCATTGATGGCGGTCGATCAAAGCCTTGGTCTGGGCGTTCAAGGAGTTGAAGTAAATGGGCGCGGCGAGGATGATGCCGTGGGCGGAGGTGGTGAGGCTGTAGGCCTTGTCCATGCTGTCATCAACGGTGCACTCGCCCGTTTTCTGGCAATCCCCACACCCCTGGCAGGGATAGATGTCCCGGTTGCAGACTATTATCTTGTTGATGGAAGCCCCGGCCTCCTTGGCCCCCTTCAGGGCCTCGTCGAGGAGGAGGGACGAATTTCCATTGAGGCGCGGACTCCCCGCGATCCCCAGGATCTTAACCATGGGTGCTTCCCCCCAAGCAAGCTCAATAAGGACCAAGTTTTAGCGTATTTTATCCGATAGACAGGATATCCGCAAATCCTAGGCGATGGCGCCTGTTTCCCTGAGACCCGCTATCTGCCCCGCTTCGTAGCCGGCCTCCTGCAGGAGGGCGTCGGTATGCTCCCCCAACTGCGGCGGAGACGTCTCGAAACGGGGGGGCGTGAGGGAGAGCTTGTACGGGCTTCCCAACTGCTTAACGGTGTTTTCCTGGGTTTTTATCTCGATAACCATGTTGCGGTGCTCGACCTGGGGGTCCGCCAGGGCCTCCGCTAGACCGGGGAGCGGGCAGTGAGGCACGTCGTTCTCGGTGAGGATGGGAAGCCATTCCGAGAGGTCGCGCATGCGGATGGCCGCCTCGACCCTGGGTTGCAGGTCCACCTTGCCTATTATACGCTGGGGGGTATTCAGGCCCTTGGCATCCTCCATGCCCAGCGCATCGCAGAGGCCGTTCCAGAACCAGTCCTCGTGGGCGATGCCCAGGACCAGGTACTCCCCGTCGGCGGTCTCGTATATGCCGTAGTGGGGCGTGGCATGCAGGGGGTTGATGGTGGGGACGTCGCCGGTCTCCAGGTAAGGGCCGATGCTGTTGTGCAGGAGCGAGAACACGCAGTCCAGCATGGATATGTCCACGAACTGGCCTTCACCGGTCTTCTCGCGGGCCAGCAGGGCGGCTTGAATGGCGATAACGGAGTTGAGGGCAGAGGTGATGTCGGCCACCTCGAATCCCAGGACCACGGGCCTGCCCTCCCGGTCGCGGGTCAGACCCAATATGCCGCCCATTGCCAGGTAGTTGATATCGTGCCCGGGGCGGTCGCGGTAGGGCCCGTCCTGCCCGAAACCGCTGATGGAGCAGTAGATGATACGCGGATTGATGGCCTTGAGCGTCTCGTAGTCCACGCCCAGCCTGGCGGTGGTGCCGGGCCGGAAGCCCTCCACCACCACGTCCGCCGTGCGCGCCAGCTTCAGAAAGGCCTCCTGAGCCTGCGGGTCCTTCAGGTTGAGAGCGATGCTCTTCTTGTTGCGGTTTATCTGGTTGAAGAGGAAACGGAAGGTGCGGGCGTGGTCACCCGTGCCGGGTGGCTCCACCTTGATCACCTCGGCGCCGAAGTCGGCCAGGATCATGGTGCAGAGGGGACCGGGATAGAGCTGGGAGAGGTCCAGGATGCGGATACCCTCTAGCGGCGTGGTCATTTGCGTACCTCCTCCTGCACCCACCCACCCGATCAACCCTATTGCGACCATCCCCATTATATTGACCGGGTATGCGAAGGGAAAGGAGGATAGAAAATCGCGCCGCTCAGGCCAGGGCCCTGCCATACGATGACGATACCACCGCGTCGCATCCTGAAGCGGCCTGTTGTGGATAGGTTGTCGGAGTATCGGAGAAATCCTGTCAGCAGATAGCATCCGGGCTATAAAGATAGAAATGGTCGGGGTGAGAGGATTTGAACCTCCGACCTCGGCGTCCCGAACGCCGCGCGCTAACCAAACTGCGCCACACCCCGACCGAATATCGTATGCGGTTTTCAAGGGGGCTTTCCCGCCCCGTCCAACAGTTCTCTATTATACATATCGCATTGCGAAAGCGCTAAAGGGAAAGATGGTAAAATCACAGCATCACGAGATCGTTGTGTGGATATGCTGCTCATGATCGATCACATTGAGAACTGGATTGGCAGAGGAGGCTGATCGACATGTCTGGGCCGAGCGCTTACCCCGCTGATGGCGTGGCCATCGAAACGAATAATCTCACCAAGCGTTTCGGCGATGTCATCGCGGTGAATGCCGTGAACCTGAGCGTTCCTCAGGGCAGCGCTTTTGGTTTCGTCGGTCCGAACGGCGCTGGGAAGACCACCTTGATCCGCACTCTGCTCGGACTGACGCGTAGCAACAGCGGAGACTTCCGAATACTCGGCTGTTCTATACCCGAGGAACGTTCTCTGGCACTCGCCAGGGTCGGGGCGATAATCGAGGAGCCGAGATTTTACCCTTTTCTCACGGGTTTAGAGAACCTGAAGGTGATCGCCGCGGCACGCGAACCCGAAGCACGCATGCTCATCAGGCCGGCACTTGACCGGGTAGGACTTACAGATCGAGCCGACAAACGCGTCAAGACTTACTCTACTGGCATGCGCCAGCGTTTGGGCATAGCACGCTGCCTCATTGCGGATCCACTTCTCTTGATCCTAGACGAGCCGATGAACGGGCTCGACCCGGCCGGTATCGAGGAGTTGCGGGAGATGATCAGGGCGTGGGTGGGAGAGGGAAAGACCGTTTTCCTGTCGTCGCACCTGCTCGACGAGGTGCAGAAGACGTGCGACCACGTGGCCATCATCGACAAAGGCAGTATTCTGATGCAGGGTCCGGTTAAAGATATCGCACGGGCAGGACATCCAAGTGTACGGATCCGTTGTGATCGTCAGGATGACGCCGCCGGACTCTTGGAGAGCCGTCCCGGCGTCGAACGGATCCAGAGGGTGGATGATGCCCTGATCGTGACGATAGATGCCGAACTTGGAAGCGGTCTTGACGCTGTCGTCGCTGACCTTAACCGTCGCCTTGTCGAGAGCGGTGTATCGGTATTTGCGGTGGAAACCGAGGGCATATCCCTGGAGAAGCGATTCCTGGAAGTAACATCACGATTGAAGACCTGGGAGTGAGAATGCGGTTGATCAACGCGGAGTGGCTCAAGCTTCTCGAGAGGCGGGGATTGTTATGGGGATCGCTTGCCTCAACCGTCGGCGGACTGATCATCGTGTTTGCCGTAGTTGAGGGGTTGCATCTGGCCGATCCCTCG
>CAYHAT010000294.1:0-4906 GCA_964354675.1 uncultured Actinomycetota bacterium
TGATGATGCCAAGATACCCCGTCCAGACGAGAAATCCGAACGCTTGCCAGACCAGTGTTGTCCGGCCTGCTTCCTGATCGACACCCTGCAGGACCCAGATTGCATATGGGGCCAGTCGATTTCCTCCCATGGCATTCACCCCCGGGTAATCAAGCGGTGGGCAGAGAAGAATGCTATTCACTGGTGCCAGGGGGAGAAGCCGGCGGGGAAGGTTGGTAGGCCGAAGATGAATCTATTTCCTGAACCACAAATTCAAGACCACAGGGAGGATGCTGCATGAGAACATTATTCTTAAAAATCATTGGAGTGGTAATGACGAATGCCATATTTCTTTATGATTTCTTGCGTTCCGTGTTTGTACGTAAACCTAAAATCCTTGGTCCATGCAGAGACTTTTTACCAGAATTCAAGATGAAGTTTTATGTGAGATCCAGAATGGGATACATGACGGGCAGTAAATTCCGGATGCTTGACTCCGCCCTTCGCCACAGCTTTGATCAGATCCCCATCAACATCGGCGATGCGCGGATTGCCATCTATGACAACTTCGACAATTATGTGGGTAGTCTTTCTTGGAACTATAATATAAAGATTTTGTCCTCTGGAGAGGTTTTCATAGACTGCATGCCGGTATGTAACGGATCAGAATTGGGGACGCACCGGCTAGACAAAAAGGCAAGGAAAAGATTGGCGAAGCGGTTAGAGGCAACACCTAGGTCTTTTACTGAGGATGGAATCTCTGAATTTTTTCAGCATAAATTTTAGATATGCCGAAAAAATTCAGAGGTGACAGAAGAAAAGACTGGAACCAAAAGGGAAATAATAATGGCAAAAGGAATGGCTTATGAGAAATTTTGGTACAAGAATTTTGCTGACGATGTGCGTGGTGTTTCCCTGGCGGCAAAGGGAATGTGGATCATGCTTCTTTGTGAAATGTGGAGGCAGGGAGTTGATAGGTTGAACATGGAGCCAGAACAATTCGGAAGGTTGGTTGGGGCTCGCCCGACCCCCCACGGAACACAGATTGATGGCGATCCGGAACCCCTTAGCCTTCTACTTGAACTTGGAAATTCTAAGGTATGTGACTTAGAATGGGATAAAAAACATGAGGATGCAGATGGAGATCCCTGCATCTTAACGGTCTTATGTCGGCGTTTAGCGAGAGAATTACCACAAAGAGAAAAAGACAGAGAAAACGCAAAGTTACGAAAACGAGAGGAAAGAGAGAGAAGTGTGTCACGGATATGTCACGAAGATGTCACACCACCTGTCACGCAAGAGTCACACGAAAGTCCGCTCTTAGAAGATAAGAAGATAAGAAGAAAAGAATATACTAAATATGGCGAGTTTCAAAACATCTTTTTAACTCAGAATCAATACGACTCCTTGGTAGAAAGACTAGGACGTAAAAAAACCCTAGAGATGATTGAGCGGGTTTCCTCATATGTGGCCTCCAGTGGTAAGAAGTATAAAAATTTTAAGGCCACTATTTTAAATTGGATCGAGAGAGATAGACTTAACGCGCCACCCACAAGGGAACCCCTGGGCATCTGGGGTGATACCAAGCCGGAACCGAAGCAATGATCCATTTCCCATCCGACAAGGAACTCTACGATGCGATCAGAGACGACGAGATGGCCAACATCCGGTACTTGCAGACGGACATCATGGCCCTGGGGTGCCTAAAAGAGCAGGCCAAGCAGTTTTGCCCAGACGACTGGGAGATGGAAGAGATCCTGTCTTTCCTAATCCATGAAGAAAGTGAACTGATAATATCATCCAAGGAGACATGGCGAAATGCCAAAACTACTTCCGATAGATTGGAAAAACTACGACGGGCCGGACAAAATAGTTAGTTCCCACGAGATGGAACTTTCCATGGCCGACCGCCCCCGGTCTCTTTTGTCGGTCAAGTCCAAGATCCCGCTCCTCGACAGGGCTGTGGATGGATTTAGAACCGGAGAACTGATCGTCATTTCTGGGCCCACCAAGCAGGGTAAGACTTTGTTGGCTCAGTCCCTTACCCTAGAATTCACCAAGCAGCAGCAGTTCCCATTGTGGTTCAGTTACGAAGTTCCGGTGATGCAGTTTTTGGAACAGTTTCCGGAGTTGCCCTTGTTTTTTGTTCCCCAATCCCTGCGAGCTCACGCATTCGACTGGCTTGATGATCGCATCGAAGAGGCCCATGCCAAATATAACACCCGGATTATTTTCATCGATCACCTGCACTATCTGTTCGATTTGGCTAAAACCCGGAACCCCAGCATCGATATCGGTGCTGTCATTCGCCGGCTGAAGTCGATGGCGGTTACCAAGGAATACCTGGTCTTCCTTTTGTGCCACACGACCAAGGGGAAACACGCAGAAAACCTATCCTATGAATCTATTCGCGATTCTTCTTTTGTGTCCCAAGAGTCTGACTGCACGATCATGATCCGCCGGACTCCGCAGGTGGCCCAGAATGCTGCGGAACTACTTGTTGAGTTTCACCGGCGCACCGGAGTCATGGAGGTCATGGTTCCCCTAAGAAAAATCGGGGGATATCTCCGCGAATTGCCAACCGAAGAAAGGCAGGAACCTCAGCAATGGTAATGAACCTCGGAAAATTCAAAGACGCAATCGACCCGGAGAATTCCTACAAATACCTCGGCCGCCAAGAGAGGGAGATCATCCTTCGGTGCAACCGGGTGATCCGGGAAGTCAGGGCGAAGAGGCCGGGCCTGCGTGGGTGGCTTTCCCGGGGAGTGAATGCGGAAGCGATGCTGGAAGTCAAACGGCAGATCGAGGAGGGTAGACCATGAATATTCGAAGCAGACGCGATGTTCTAGTTTTTATTTCGGGGCCATTAACCCCGCGGAGTGAGCAAAAAAACCATGCCGCTGAATACCTTGAGCATGTCCGGAAGATGGCCGAGGTGGGAGCAAGGCTTATGTGGTATGGATTCTCGGTCTATTGCCCGGCCACAGATTTCGTGTTCTTCTTGGTTGGAATGGGTCAATATTTGGAACCCACGGCCGTTTACGAAAATGATCTCCGGATCCTGAAGTCATGTCAGGCCGTCTACGCCCTGCCGAACATAACCGCTTCATCGGCTGTAGACAAAGAACTGGACATGGCAACACACAGAAAGATTCCTATTTTCAGGGAAGATTCTGAGATTCTTAATCATTTCGATAAGGTAATCAGAACAAATGGGAGGAAAAAGCAGTGAACATTAAGGATTTCGAGGCATTATCGAAAGAACGATTTGCCAGTTGCGAAAAAACCTTGTTTGCCAAAAACAAGGAGTATGCAGAGGACGGAGACAAGTTGTCGAATTTCAAACAAGCCGGATTATTGAAGGGCGAGACCCCAGAGCGTGCCCTGTGGGGAATGCTGGCAAAGCACTTGATTTCGATAAAGAAAATCATCTATGACCTCGACAAGGGAATCATTCCAAGTAGGTCCATCTTGGCCGAAAAGGTTGGGGATGTGATAAACTATCACTTGCTCCTGGAGGGTCTGGTGGAAGAGCGCCGCAATCCTATGGCAATTAGACAAAGCGATCATCCTCCCGCCCAAGCAACCGGGGAACCCGAGGAAAGTGATCATCCTCCCGTTAAAAGAACACCAAGTGCCCCCGAATGGATAGACGCATACGATTCCCGGGAAATCAGTAATCCATGAGCAAGAAAACACGAAGAGTTCCCTTGGAATCCCACGAGACCTGCCCCGCCTGCGGGGCCCGAAAACCATCCGATCGGTCAGGTTTTTACGTGTGCGATGCCTGCAAAAAGGCGCCAGAAGAACAAAACAGCCCGAATGGTTCAATAATTAACCCATCTACGGGGCCTGGCTGCCCTACAGTGAAGAAATGACCCGACAAAGACATAATAGGACAACATGAGATCCGATAAACATCTTGCAATTTACGGAAATATAAGAATATCGAGATGTTATTGTCATGCGTGCCAATCATACACTTTAATTTTGGACGGGGAAAAGGCTTGCTGTGGAGGCGATTTTAACGAGGAGGGCATAAAAAGATTAAAAAGAATGACTCTAGCTGAAGCCTCAAGGCATGGACCATCAAAAAAAATAAGACAAAAAATCCTTGAAGAACAAGAACATCGGTGTTTTTATTGCAATAGGCCGTTTGGATCTTATGTATATCGCAAAAACAAACCATTTCGCTTGGCGATAGAGTTTGATCACGTTGTTCCATATTCCTACGTTGAGAGTAGACGTGAGTTTAATTTTGTAGCTGCGTGTCACATATGCAACGGATTAAAGACCGACAAGATGTTTAAAACCCTTGAAGAGGCCCAAATATATTTGTGTTCTGCTTGGGAAGGTAGAGGATATCAATAGGCAGGAGGTTTTTGAAGACAAGGAGGAGATCCCTTTGGACCTCCTCCGGTTGTTTGGTGGGTCTTTTATGGCGGGGGATTAGGTAGGGCAGGTGATGTGCCGAACGTCGTCCGTTTCATCGTCCCATTCAAGCCCCAGGTCGTATCCTACCGGCCTGGAGCATCTCTTGCATAATTTGCGGGCCAAGGCTCGCTTCCAGACGCATTGCTCGTGTCGGCAGGGTTCCAGGCAGGGACCGCCCACAGAACCCGGGGGGGATAGTTTCATCGGTTATTTTCCCTCCGTGGTGGATGTTAATCTAGCATATCGGCCAGCACTTTGACTGCCCAATGGCTATTGGTGCAAGCTCGCTCTGCGGCTGCGTAGCTTTTGTGACAACTGATGATATCTCCGCGGTCATGCGTATTGTAGGCGTATTGCACTACGACCGCTGCGACGTAACCCTGATTGATTTTCGTCTGGATTTTTGCTCTGTTCATTGTGATTTTCTCCTTGTTTGAGTATTATACTACATTTTCTAATCATCGGCCTTTTCCTGGCCGCACTTTTCTTCCAG
>CAYHAT010000295.1:0-4850 GCA_964354675.1 uncultured Actinomycetota bacterium
TGGCTGGCCTCCGGCATGCCGGAGAGCGTGGCCACCAACGGCGTGAACCAGCAGTGCCCCTCCGGCATGTCCTGCGTGGAACACGCCTGCCGCGCCATTATGGCCGGGGAGGGCGACATCCATATCGCTTCCGGTGCAGAGGACATGATGAACGTGCCCATGGCCATGGGCATGGACTTCCCGCCGCGCATCACCGAGTTCTACAACCCGGCTGATCTTCCCATGGGCCCCACGGCCGAGAAGATCGCCGATGTTTACAAGATCGCCCGTGCGGATGCCGAGCTCATGGCCTACCACAGCCACCTCAAGGCCGCGGCCGCCCGTGACGCGGGCAAGTTCTCAGGCGAGATCGTGCCGGTGATGGGCGTAGACGATGAAGGCAACGAGTTCCTGGTGGACAGGGACCAGTGGATCAGGGACAACCCGAACCTGGAGCAGATGGCCGGGATGCAGCCAGCCTTCAGGCCGGACGGCGTGGTCACCGCGGCCACCAGCTCGCCGCTCACGTCCGGGGCTTGCGCCGCCCTCTTCATGAACCGGGAGAAGGCGGACGAGCTCGGTCTGTCATACAGCATTAAGTATGCCGGCGGCGCCATGGCCGGCTGCGACCCCACCCTCATGGGCATCGGGCCGGTCCCGGCGGTACAGAAACTGCTGGCGCGCAAGGGCTTGACGGTCCAGGACATCGGCGTGTGGGAGCTCAACGAGGCTTTCGGCTCCCAGTCCCTGGCGGTCATCCGCAAGCTGGGCATCGCCGAGAACGCTCCCTTCGACAACATCAACGTGTGGGGCGGGGCGCTGGCCCTGGGGCATCCCCTGGGTGAGTCGGGGTGCCGTCTCGTTATCACCCTCAGCAACGTCATGAAGACCGACTTCGCAGACGCCAAGTACGGCGTCGCCACCCTCTGCGGCGGCTTCGGCAACGCCAACGCCACCCTGTGGGAAAAAGTATAGTAACCTCGAAGCAAGGGGAGGGGCTCTGCCTCTCCCCTTTTTCTAAGTTCCCCTCCCCTTTAATTGCGGCCCGAGCCCGGGGGTAACGGTCCTCGCTCCGCACTCGCAGGGTGCATATGACGTATAATCCCCGAGGTATCCCCAAGCGCAGCCCTTCTATCGAGCACACTGCTCGCGAAGGTCGCTCGGACCGACCCCCGGCTCCCGGGCTGGTTGGGTGCATGATTTCTGGCTGGGAACAAAAGACGTAGGTGAGGCTCACTTTGTGGGTGGTGCGCTCGGAGCCGAAGCAGCCCGCTTCCTCGTGTGGACTTGGTTCATTTTTTCCGCTGCGATATCGATAAAAACATAGGTGGTGAAGATGACGGCATTGCAGATCGTCCTTTTTGTCATAGCCTTATGCGCGGCCATCCTGGTGGTGGTTTACGGCGTCGCCTATCTCGTGATAAGGAGACTGCGCGACGGCGCCGTCCTCGCCCTGCGCTCGGATGTCGGCGAGGAGGAGGTCTACCGCGTCGCCGACTGCAATTTCTTCGGCGTGCTCTCCTCCGGCGTAGCTCAGGTGAGGGGCAACGGCCTGCTGGCTCTCACCTCCGCGGGCCTGCGCTTCCGCATGCTCGCCCCCAAGCGGGCGCTCTTCATCCCGCGCGCGTCCATCGGCGACGTATCCAATCCCCGCTGGTTTCTCAAGAAGTCCAAAGCCAGGGACCTGCTGCGCGTCGGCTTCATCAACGACAGGGGCGAGGAGGACGCGGCCGCCTGGCTGCTCCGCGACCTGCCGTGGTGGAACGAGGCCGTTGCCGCACTGCAGGCTGGAGGAACGCCTCCCGAAGCTCCCTTGAAATCCTGCATCTGACCACCCACGTTCGATAGCCTGCAGCGCGAAAGCGCCAGCGCCGTCATGGACGTTACACCCACGTGCGATAGATTGCAGCGCGAAAGCGCCAGCGCCGTCTTCGGCGCGACGGTGCCAGTCGCCTCCATATGTCCGCATGTGGAGGCCTGGCACGCATACATCTGCGCAACCACGATGGAGGCCTGGCACGCATACGTCCGGACGTTTATCGGACCATATAATCGAGAGTACGGTATATTAGATGCATGAAGAAGGTGCTTATCATCGAGGATGAGAGGCCGATGGCGGAGGCCGTCCGGTTCAACCTCGAAAAAGAGGGATACGGGGTGGACATCGCGCTGGACGGCGAGACCGGGTGGAAGATGTTCGAAAGAGGCGCTTACGATCTCCTTATCCTCGACCTGATGCTCCCGGGCATGGACGGCATGGAGATATGCCGCCAGGTAAGGCAGGGAGGTTCCACTCCCATCATCATGCTTACCGCCAAGGATTCCGATGTGGACAAGATACTCGGCCTGGAGATGGGGGCCGACGATTACGTGACCAAGCCGTTCAACATGCGCGAGCTGTTAGCCCGCATCAAAGCCGTATTGCGGCGGGCCGCGGCAGAAGAGAAGGGACCGTTGCGCAAGCGCATGGAAGCGGGAGATATAGTGATCGACGATGAGAGGCACGAGGTGATGGTGGGCGGCGAGGTCGTGGTAATGCCGCTCATGGAATACCGCCTCCTGGAGATATTCATGAAGAACCCCGGGAAGGCCCTTCCCCGCGAATACCTTATCAGCCAGGCATGGGGCGGCGATTTCTTCGGCCAGACCAAGACCCTGGACGTGCATATCAGGCGCCTGAGGGAGAAGGTGGAGAAGGACCCCGCCGCGCCCGTGCATATCATTACCGTGCGAGGAGTGGGATACCGTTTTGAGTCCGGGGAAAAGCCGAGATGAAGGATCTGAAGCGCATCCTCATCTTCAGGTATGCAGTGCTTGTTGCCGCCGTTCTGGTCGGCGTATCGCTCATAGTCATCATCCCCATCCGCTCTTTCACCCTGTCGCGCGAGAAGGAGGATCTGGAGGTGACCGCACAGGTGTTCGCCAGGGAGTCCTCGCGTTTCTTCAGCGAGGAGACGCCCCGTTCCGAGGTCGATGCCTATATCGATGATCTGGCTGGAGACCTGTCCTTAAGGCTGACCTTGATCGACACCATGGGCGAGGTCCTGGGCGATTCCCAGTTTCCTGCGGAAGAAATGGAAAATCACTTGACCAGGCCAGAGGTGGTACACGCCCTCGAGGGACAGGTTTCCTCCACGATACGGGAATCCCGTACCCTGGGCAAGGATTTTATCTATGCCGCCGCGCCGGTGGAGGCCGATGGGGAGATCGTCGGCGTGGTCCGCGTGGCCCTGGCCGTTAAGGACGTGACACCGGTGGTCCTGCAGTTATGGTGGATATTCCTGGCGGCGTTCGGTGCCTTGCTCCTGGTGATCGTCGCGGTGAGCATATGGACGGAGAGGACCATAATGCGCGACCTGCGGGAGGTGAGGGAGACCGCCTCGAGTCTCGCCGCGGGAGACCTCTCGCGCCGGGTGGCCGAGCCGGATATCAGGGACTTCGCGGAGCTGGCCCGTGACTTCAACGACATGGCGGAACAGGTCCGCCTGCGGTTGGATGAGGCGGCGGCCGAGCGGGGTAAGATGGAGGCGGTGTTGAGGAACGTCTCGACCGGGGTCATGGTGACCGATTCCGAGGGGAGGATACTGCTCGTCAATCCCGCGGCGGAGTCTATCCTGGGTGTGGAACAGGACAAGGCCCAGGGGAGCCGCGTTATCGAGATATTCTACAGCCGCGACCTGGATATCGCGGTATCGCGTGCCGCCTCCGGAGAGAGCATCGATGAGCAGATCGAACTGCTCTACCCGAAAAAGGCCCTGTTGCACTTAAAATCCAATCCCGTAAGCGGCCTTGATGGTACGGTTCTCGCCACCGTTAGCGCCATCGAGGACGTGACCGCTTTTGCTCGCTTGAACCAGATGCGCCAGGATTTCGTGGCCAACGTCTCGCACGAACTGCGCACACCAGTTGCCACTATAAGGGCGCTCACGGAGTCATTAGTGGCCGGCGCATGGGAGCAGAAGGATACGGCGGAGAGGTTTCTCGCGGACCTAGATCGCGAGGCATCCCGCCTCTCGCAGCTTATCGAGGACTTGCTGGTCTTGAGCAGGTTGGAGTCGAAGGAAGCAGAACTGAAGATCGAACTGATCGAACTGGACGGGCTCATCCGGGAATGCGTGGAAACCAAGGCAAAACTCGCAAAGCAATACGAGGTCAGCGTGGAGGTGCCGGACCGGGATACGGGGATCACCGCCGTGGGTGACCGCCGGTTGCTGAGGACTGCCCTGAACAACCTCATGGATAACGCCATCAAGTATAACCGGCTGGGGGGAAAGGTCACCGTGGGATGTGGTAAGGAGATGGACGGCGTCGTTGTCAGGGTCGCGGACACGGGGATCGGGATACCGCGCGAGGAGCTCCCCCGCATCTTCGAGAGATTCTTCCGCGTCGATAAAGCACGCTCCCGGGAGACCGGCGGGACCGGCCTGGGCCTGTCCATCGTCAAGCACATCGCCGACCTGCACGGCGGAGGTGTATCCGTGCAAAGCGTGGAGGGCGAGGGTTCCACCTTCATCATCATCTTTCCTGAGCGCTGAGAACGCCGGTCTCCAAGAAGCGGTTATCGTGAGAGGTCTGAGAGAGCCGATCTCTCCGCCGATCCTTTATAGTTCGCTGTAGGTCTCTCGTAAGAAGCCAGCGGGCTTAACCTCGATTTAACCGGCATTTCACCAAGATTTTCACCCCATGCAACCCGTCTTTAATCCCCGGCTGGTCTAATCGATACAGGACGCGATGTCACGCTTAAGAGATCAGGCGAGAACGCGGCCGGAGATCTGGTGTCCAGGTCCATAGATATGGTCAGCACCGAGAGCGTCGATGCGCCACGCCCGCAAGGCGCGCGACTGAGGCGTACTCGCTGAGTACGTCGCAGG
>CAYHAT010000296.1:0-4837 GCA_964354675.1 uncultured Actinomycetota bacterium
CCGCAAACGCTTTCATCATGTTGCGATCGGAAGGGACCGGGAACACCGTTAGCGACGGACCGATGCTCTCGGTGCGTGACCGTATTTACCGGCCGGCGCACTAGATAGGGTTTTCGGCCGCCCCTCAGCTCACTGGGGGCAGGTCGGGTGGCTGGAGTGGAAGCTCCACGGTGAAGGCGGTACCCTTGCCGGGCTGGCTCCATACCGATATCTTACCTCCCAGGAGGTTGAGCAGCTCGCGGCATACCGCCAGCCCCAGCCCGGAGCCCCCGTGGCGTTGTGAGCGGGAGCGCTCCACACGCACGAACCGGTCGAAGATGTGTTCCACCTCCTCGGCCGGTATACCTTGCCCGTTGTCCCGTACCTGGATGCGCGCGCCCCCCCGGGGCAGGGGATCTGCGGAGAGCACGACCTCTCCACCTTCGGGTGTGAACTTGATGGCGTTGTCCACCAGGTTGTGCAGGACCTGCTCCAGGGTGTCGCTGTCGGTCTCGATGGGGGATATGCCGGGCTGCACCTCCACCCTCATCTCGACGCCCTTTTCCCGGGCCTGCGGGAGGAGCTTCTCGCCGACCGCTGCCACATAAGCGGCGACGGAAAGCGGCGTGGGATGCAGCACCCAGGCGCCGGCGTCTATGCGGGAGAGGGCCAGGAGCTGCTCCAGCACTCTCTTCAGGCGCCTGGTCTCGTCGCTGATGATGTTCAGGTACCGCTTTTTGTCCTCCTCCTTCTCCACCATGTCGTCGAGGAGGGCCTGGGAGAACCCCTCGATGGAGGTGAGGGGCGTGCGTATCTCGTGGGAGACGTTGGCCACGAAGTCCTTCTGCAGCTGGGAGCTGGTCTGGATACGTTCCGCCATGTAGTTGAAGTAGCGGGAGAGCTCGGATATCTCGTCCCGCCCCACCACCTCGACCCGGCTCTCCAGGTTGCCGTGGGCCAGCTCCCAGGCGGCCTGGCTCAGGCTGCGCAGCGGCCTGAGCACGTAGCCGCTCAGGTAGAGGGCGAGGAATATGGAGAGTATCAGGGCCGCTCCGCCGGCGATGATCACGTAGCGCAGCAACCCGCCGCTGGAGGTAGCAACCAGGTCGTCGGAGCGTTTCGCCACCACCAGGTTGAAGAAGGTGGGTTGGCTGGAGATGTCCAGAGGGACGGTGACCACGAAGGCGTCGCCCACGGGACCGAGGTCGGTCGCATGCGTCTCGGTCTTGCCATCGGCCAGCAGTGAGGGGTCGATCTCACGCGGCACGCGCACCGGCAGGGGCTTGGGGGCGACAACCCCACCCCGCTCATCCACCACCACGCTGGCAGCGTTGATCAACTTTCCTTCCAGGCGCAGTAGCTGGGTGACCCTCTCGATGTTGGCGATAGGCAGCTCCGGGAACTGCTGTCCCATGCTGAAGGCCAATTCCAGGTCCCTGGCCATCTCCTGCGCCTGCTCCACCAGCTCGCTGCGGGCGGCCTCCTCCTCGCGGTTTTTCTCCCTCCACACGAAGTAGGCGAAGAGAGCGCCGAAAAGGAATAAGCTGAGGACGCTCAGGACGAGGAAATAGAAGAGGAACCTGCCACGGAGGGAGCGGAATGAAGGCCCTTCTCTAGCGGCCATGCCCTCAGCCCTTCCCTTCCCGGAACTTGTAGCCAACCCCCCACACCGTCTCCACGTAACGGGGTTGCGAGGAATCCTCCCCGAGCTTCTCCCGCATGTGGCGGATGTGCACGTCGACGGTGCGCGTGTCGCCGTAGTAATCGTAGCCCCAGACGCGCTCCAGGAGCCGCTCGCGGCTCATCACGATGCCGCGGTTGAGGGCCAGGGTATAGAGGAGGTCGAACTCCCGCGGGGTGAGCTCTATATCCTTCTCTCCCTGGATGACCCGTCGCCGCGAGGCGTCGATCACCAGGTCACAGGCGTGAATCACCTCCTGCGACTCGGACACGGGACGGGTGCGGCGCAGCACCGCCTTGACCCTGGCCACCAGCTCGCGCGGGCTGAAGGGCTTGGTCAGGTAGTCGTCAGCGCCCAGCTCCAGCCCCACCACCTTGTCCACCTCGTCCTCGCGGGCGGTGAGCATGATGATCGGCAGCTGGGAACGCGAGCGGATGCGGCGGCAGACCTCCCACCCGTCCGGTTCCGGGATCATGATGTCCAGGATGATCAGGGCGGGGCTGACTTCCTCGAAGAGACGCAGGGCTTCCTCCCCGCCGCCTGCTTCAGCCACCCGGAAGCCATCCTTCTCCAGGTACAGGCGGGCCAGTTCGATGATATTGGGTTCGTCGTCGACGACCAGGATAAGCTCGCCGGCCAAGGGGCATCACTCCTCGATGACGTATGCGCACGCTCCTTGTGCACGCGCTTTCAACAGGACCTGGGCCCCCCATTCCGCAATGGCTGCGTAAGTGGCGACGAAGCGGTGGGCATTGCATATGCCGCCGAGAGCGAGGTCGACGAAGGGCGAATGGATGAGGTCGCCGCGGTAATCGTAGTAGGTGAGTTCGCCGAGCTGGCGGTGCTGTTCCAGGTAATGGTCCAGCCGCTGCTCCTCGAAGCGCTCTATCGCCAGTTCGCATATCGACGGCGCACTGTCGCTGGGACAGAGGAAGAAGTACTCCTCGTAAGAAGGCTGGCCCAGGAAGCCCCTGCCGGCAGCGAGCCCGGAGAGCGCCTCCTCCAGGAGCCTGGAGACAAAGAGCAGAAGCCGGTCGCCGCGGCTTATCCCGTAGGCCTCCCGGTACTCGCGAAAGTGTTCGATACCCACGAAGACGGCGGAGAATATCTCTCCCTCCTGCAGGCGGCCGTTCACTTCACCCTCGACGGTGGGAGCCCCGGGCAGGCCGGTGACGGGGTGGGAGGAGAGCTCCTCCCGGCTGCTCCTGATGTGGGCTTTGATCCTGGCCATGAGCTCCTGGTTGTTGAAGGGCTTGGTGATGTAGTCGACGCCCCCCGCCTCCAGCCCCTTTATCTTGTCCTCCACCGCCTCGCGCGCGGTGAGGAAGATTATAGGGATCAGGCGCGTACGTGTCCGCGAGCGCAGCTGGCGGCACACCTGGATGCCGTCCATCACCGGCATCATGACGTCGAGGATGATCAGGTCGGGCTGGATGGATTCCGCCAACTCGATCGCTCCGCTTCCGTCCTCGGCGATATGCACCTCGAAATCCTCGTCCTCGAGATAGAACTTCACCGCCTTGAGGATCTCGGGCTCGTCGTCTATAAAGAGTATCCTTCCCTGCATACGACCCCCTCGTTACATCGGTGATTATATTATCGCAGTGGGAGAGGCTTAATCCAACCAGGATAAGTGACCCGGCCCGCGGCGGCTTGGTCCTCTGGGAATGCGGATCCTCCTACAGGTTGGGACGTTTCGAGCCGAAAAAATACATGGATGATGGACATAGTCCCTGATAGGGAATAACATAAAATAACAGTTTCGCGGCACGGTCACAGGGGAGTGTCAGCGGGCGCTCCTCGGTGGTATAGGGTTCGTATGGCATGAACTGGAAGGGATTCAAAAACCTCCGGCCGCCGAGACAGCGGGCGGATGATGAAGGGGGTATGGTGAATATGGACGAGGCAAGGATGAGCAAAGGATGGCGGCGCCTGGTAGTCATCTCCTGCACCCTGCTCCTTGTGGGGAGCGCGTTCCTGGTCCTGGGCATGACCGTGTGGGCCCAGGAACAGCCGCAGCCGACGGAGCAGCCCACGGGGACCGAACAGCAGCCGGCACAACCGACCCAAACGGCGCAGCCCACACAACAGCAGCAGCAAGGCCTGACCGTTAACTACTGGGAGCCCCAGGTCGGCACGCGGACCGTGTACTATACAGAGGATATCAACGATATACACGGGAATCTCTTCGGCACGTCGACCCTCGGGTACACGGACATCGGTCTTTTATGGCTCTCCCGCCCGAACATCGTCGTCTATAGGGTTCCCTATACCGCCAACTACACGAGTTCCTATTACTACACCGTCGAGGCCATCAGCAATATGAACCCGGTATATTTCGATCTCGCTGGTCCCTGGTACTTCAACATGACCACGCCCTTCAAATATATCGAGGAGGTCATCGGTATCCACGAGGCCGTCGATGCCGCCTCTTTCCCCCAGGCGACCTACGCCGTGCGTTACCTCGTCATCGGCTCGGGGGGAGAGCGTGTTTGGGGGACGAGCTACCGCAGCAACGACCCTACCCAACAGAAATGGCTTGAATGGGGACTCACCGTTGAGTATTTCCCTTCCGGCAAGGAGAGTTCCTCAAAGGAAATAGTGCACTACCGCAGTTCCATCGATAAGAAGATGCCCACACCGGCGACGATCATCACCTTCCCGCTGAGCGTGGGAGCGACCGGATCCGTTGATGCCGTATACGTGGAAGGAGGCGGCACGAATGCGCTATCCGGGGCCGGTTCCTATGAGGTCATAGCGGAGGGAAAGATCACGCTGCCGGCCGGCACCTTCGACGCGCTGCTTTTAAAGGGGGGTCTTACAACCTCACCCGACGGGGAACATTTCACCCAGCTTGAATATGCCTGGTTCGTGCAGAACATCGGTCTCGTGGCGAGTGCGGACAGCCTGCCGAACGAGCTCGGCCCTACCTTCGAGGAAGCCACGGATATTCATGTCCTGGATGAGCTGGCAGGACCTGGAGCCGTGCAGCAAAAGTAGAGCGGATATCCATCCCGAGGGGCGGCCGATATAGCCGCCCCTTTTTATATTCCAGACCAAGCGCTCGTGCGATGATGAACGTGCGATTCCCCGGGCCCCAGACCTTATCTCTCATACCTGAGGATCCAGGCCTGAGCCTCAGTCTCTAGCCTCGTGCCGCATAGCCTGGATGATTGA
>CAYHAT010000297.1:0-4790 GCA_964354675.1 uncultured Actinomycetota bacterium
AGGACCTGGCCGACCACGCCATCGACTGGGTGCGTTCCCAGAAGGCGCTCATGCCGGACAAGCCCTTCTTCGTCTACTTCGCCCCCGGCGCCACCCATGCGCCGCACCATGTCCCCACGGAATGGGCTGATAAGTACAAGGGCAAGTTCGCCCATGGCTGGGACAAGCAGCGTGAGATAACCTTCGCCAGGCAGAAGGAACTCGGGGTCATCCCCCAGGAGGCGGAGCTGACCAGAAGGCACGCCGAGATCCCCGCCTGGGACGACATGCCGGACGAGCTCAAGCCGGTGCTCGAGCGCGAGATGGAGGTCTACGCCGGCTTCCTCGAGCACACCGACTACCACGTCGGCCGGCTCATCGACGCCATCGAAGAGCTAGGAATCATGGACGACACGCTCATCTACTACATCATCGGAGACAACGGCGCCTCCGCCGAGGGCACCCTCAACGGAGCCTTCAACGAGATGGCCAACTTCAACGGCGCCGCCCAGCTCGAGACACCGGAGTTCATGGTTTCGGTGATGGACAAGCTCGGAACCCCCGAGGCCTATAACCACTACGCGGTGGGCTGGGCCTGGGCCATGGACACCCCCTATCAGTGGACCAAGCAGGTGGCCTCCCACTGGGGCGGCACCCGCAACGGCACCATCATCCACTGGCCGAAGGGCATCAAGGAGAAGGGCGGCATCCGCAACCAGTTCACCCACTGCATCGACGTCGCCCCCACCGTCTTGGAGGCGGCCGGTCTGCCCGAGCCGACCTTCGTCAACGGGGTGCAGCAGTCCCCCATGGAGGGGACCAGCATGTTCTACAGCTTCAACGATGCGGAGGCGTCCGAGCGTCACGACCTGCAGTACTTCGAGATGTTCTGCAACCGCGGCATCTACTTCAAGGGCTGGAGCGCGGTGACCAAGCACCGCACGCCGTGGGAGTTGATGGGCGGAAAAGTGCCCCCCTCATTCGACGACGACGTCTGGGAGCTCTACGACGGCTCAAAGGACTGGACCCAGGCGCGTGACCTCTCGCAGGAGATGCCGGACAAGCTGCACGAATTGCAGCGCCTGTGGCTGATCGAGGCGGTCAGGTATAACGTGCTGCCCCTCGACGACCGTGGCGTCGAGCGCGTAATCCCGGAGCTCGCCGGCCGCCCGATGCTCATCACCGGTACCTCGCAGCTGTTCTTCCCCGGCATGAAGCGTCTGTCAGAGCTCAGTGTCATCAACATCAAGAACAAGTCGTTCTCGGTCACCGCCGAGATCATCGCCCCGGATAAACCCTCCGAGGGCGTGATCATCGCACAGGGCGGTCACTTCGGCGGGTGGGTTCTCTATGCCAAGGAAGGCAAGCTCAAGTTCACCTACAACGCGTTCGGCCTTTATGAGTTCCCTACCGAGGCCACTAAACCAATACCCGCCGGAAAGCACCAGGTGCGCATGGAGTTCGTCTACGATGGCGGCGGCCTGGGCAAGGGCGGAGACGTCACGCTGTACTACGACGGCGAAAAGGTCGGCGAGGGCAAGGTCGCGGCCACCCATCCGATAATCTTCTCCGCCGACGAGACCACCGACATCGGCCAGGACTTCGGTATGCCGGTTAGCTCTGACTACCGTGGCGAGTCCAGCCGCTTCAACGGCAAGATCGAGCTGGTGCAGATCGACATCGGCACCGACAATCACAACCACCTGATCGACCCGGAGGACCTCATCCGCGTAGCCATGTCGCGGCAGTAAGCGGATTAATATAGTGAGACATCAACCGAGAGAAAGGAGAGTGAAAGGATGAGAAAGAGCATATTCGTACCCCTGGTCATCATGTTCATGCTGGTAGGGGCTTTAGCCACCCTTGCCGGCTGCGGGGAAAAGGCCCAGGAGGTCAAACAGGACCTGTCGAGCAACCCTGACGTACAGGAACTGAAGGCCGCTCTCACAGTGATGACGCAATCCAGCACCTACGACAGCATCGATACTTTCGAGGCCGCCTGGTCGCAGGTGGAGAGCGCTTACGACGCCGTGGTCACCGACGCGCAGGCGATCGGCCAGGATATCTCCGGCCTTGAAGATGCGTTTGCCAGCCTGAAGGATTCTGTATCCAACATCAGCAGCGACGAGACGCTGCAGCAGAAGGCAACTGACATACAGTCAGCCGTAAAGGATTTTCAAAACGCTGTCAAAGCGATCTCTCCCACGGCAACGACTCCAAGCAGCTAGAACGGCAGTCGCGGGCGGAGGACCACCCTCCGCCCGCTTTTTTCATCACTACCTTGTTACACCAAGGCCCTTTTCATTGCAGCGATAAACCACATTCAGGTTGTACACGCAAGGGTACCAATCCGGTGATCATAATCGATACCAGCTCCAGTGGATTATCCGAAACGGCAAGCGAGATGGATACATAAGCATATTTGGAGGGACATAGAGAGACGAAATCAAGTCATTACTGTGGCTAAAACTGTGCCTAACTGGATGCCAAGTCCGGCAACTCAGCGCAACTCACGGCAACTCGGCCACATAAAACCCTAGGTCAGGAATCTGCCTCTTGACCTGGGGCTTTACTGGATCCCGCTACCCGGACTTAAAATCCATCGGGTTATCCCGTGCGGATTCGACTCCCGCCCCGGGCACCACCCTGTTTACCAGGGGTTTTATTCTGAGGGGGATGGGGGAGACCGACCACGGAATGGACACTGTGGCTAAAATTGTGCCCAAAGTATAGCAGGAGGGTTTCGAAAGGGGGCTTGAATAGAGCGATCAAGCAGAGGCTGAATAGCCGGTGTAGAATATCGCCCCTATTTATACACGCCAGTCAAACCCGGTGTATTCATATCAAGTCAATCCACCTGCGCGATGGTCACATCATGGCATCAGGAGGTGGATAGGGGAAATATCGGCTAATTGACAACCCGGCGGAATACCAATAAACTTGCATACAATTAAGTAGTATGCAAGATAATAGGGACTGGTGGAGTCGTGAAGCCAGAGGACTGCGTCTTCTTCAACCTGGCCAAGGCCAGTCAGGCGGGTACAAGGTTCTGGGCCGAGAAAGTGTCAGTATATAACGTGACGGCGGTGCAGGGGATGGTCATCAACTTCCTCTATGACGATGACCGTATAACCGCTGGTGATCTGGGCAAGGCGACCGGCCTGGACAGTGCGACCTTGACCGGGATACTAGACCGTCTCGAAACCGCTGGCCTGGTGGAACGCAAGCAGCACCCGCGAGACCGCCGCGCCATCCAGGTATGCCTGACCGCAAAAGGCAAAGGCATCGCAGCTAAGACACATGCTCTTATCGATGAGGCGAACAAGGAGTTCCTGAGCGGACTGAGCCCGAGGGAACAAGAGAAACTCATAAACATGCTCAGAAGAGCGCGGACCTAAACGCTCCACAGGGAGGTTATCATGTCTGATAAAGAAGCATACGCCGGATTGATCCGCCACCTCCGCAACTGGATATTGGGGCTCCCACAATCGGAGCTCCTTCAGCCTATACTTGAGCTGCGTTTCACCCCCGAGGAGGCGGAGTTCCTTTCCAGGTTCCCCCATAAGCCCCATACCATGGAGCAGCTCTCAGAGACCTACGGCCTCCCCGCCGACGACCTCCTTGAGATAATGCAGCCCATGACGCGCAAGGGATTCATCTATCGCGTGGAAGGGAGGACGGCGATTCGCTATTCTTTACCCGATCCCCTCTTCATGTTCTACCGCATGCCGGGTTGGAAAGGAGAAGACGACGCATGGAACCGCGAGCTCGCCCCTCTGATCAACCGTTACTACATAAGAACGATGGGCGCCGATTTCATGGGTTATCCCACCAAGGGCCTGCGCGCCATCCCCGTCGCCCACACTGTGGAGGATACCAAGCGGATCATGCCCTATGAGGATGTGATAGCCTTCGTAGAGTGTGAGGATTACCACACCGTATCAACCTGCCCTTGCCGCCACCGCCACAACCTCGATCCCGATTTCG
Source organism: uncultured Actinomycetota bacterium (assembly GCA_964354675.1). Taxonomy (GTDB): domain Bacteria; phylum Actinomycetota; class Geothermincolia; order Geothermincolales; family RBG-13-55-18; genus SURF-21. Next base: position 3,967 of record CAYHAT010000297.1, read on the forward strand.
AGGATTGCAGGCACGAGACGGAAAACTGCCTGCATTTCGGTATGCTGGGAAGGTATATTGTGCAGAACGGTATGGGCAGAGAGATAAGCCAAGAGGAGACTCTGGAGATACTGAAGGCGGCGGCGGAGGCGGGACTAGTGCACGGCATATCGAATACCAGGGAGGGCATGGACACCATCTGCAACTGCTGCTCCTGCTGCTGCTTGTTCCTTGAGCCGGTGAGTTCGATACCGCCGCAGCAAAGGGGGCATCAGAGGTCCAATTACACGCTGGAAATCAATCGTGATACCTGCAAAGCCTGCGGTCTTTGCGTCAAGCGCTGCCCCACGGTAGCGCTCGCACTCAAGGACAGGAGGGGCGTGCCGGGGGTAGACGAGAGCGGGAATGGATCTGAGACTAAAGATGCTAAAGAGGTGGCACACCAACCCGATCTGTGCATCGGGTGCGGGGTATGTGTATATAAATGCCCCACCCAAAGCCTGCGAATGGTGCGTCGCGAAACTGAGGAGGACATACCAGGGAACATGAGCGAGACAGGTTACCGTTTCCTCACCGAGAGGGGACGTGACCTTTCAGACATCTCCTGACGGCCGGAGAACTGTAACAGAGGCAAGCCGGTAGCAGCGGTAAGGGGCCGTAGATGTGAGCAGGGAGGAGGATCATGAGATGGGATCGGACAAAGAGATAGCGGCGGCGTTCCCATTCGAGCCGAATTACATAGAAGTGCGTGGTTCCAGGATGCATTACGTCGATGAGGGTGAGGGTGAGGTGGTGCTGTTCCTGCACGGCAATGCGTCGTCGGCCACCTGGTGGGAGGAAACGCT
>CAYHAT010000298.1:0-4743 GCA_964354675.1 uncultured Actinomycetota bacterium
CATGAAGAACAGTGAGTTGCACGACGCAGGATGGGGAGGCGGAGCGGATTGGAGCGGAGAACCCCGAAAAAGAGGCCTCTACGTACAGGCTGATGATGCCGTGATCGATGGGAACATCATTTCGGACAGTCTTGGAGTTTTTCTGTGCTTGTCACGTAATTCGAGCGTAACCAATAACAGATTGATAACCGACTATGGACTAACGATAACACATAATGTGCCGCCGTTTCAACCGATGCCTCAGTACAACTCCATACTAAACAATACTGTACAAGGATCGCTCGAAAATGGAATCACGATTGGTGCAGGCATCAATAACGTTGTAGCAAACAACATCATACTGAATGCCATGGTCGGAATCATGCTGTCTGAATCCCGGGACAACATCGTTGTGAACAATCGTGTTAATCCGGAACATCATCCTGATCCATGGGGCGGCATAGTTTTAGGGAGTTGGTGTGTCAACAATACGATCGCAAATAACACGATCAAAACGGAAAACCCCAAGGGCATAATTGATGGCATCGAGGTGTTTCGCTCCGCAAACAACAGGATTGAAGGAAACATCGTGGAACACCTCTTAGGTGGCATAACCTTGTCCTACTCTCATAACAATGTGCTGGCCAACAACAACATTTCAAATATCTGGCGGGGGACAGATCCTATGCATTCCTATTCGCCATCTTCCGATGCCATCCAACTATACCACTCATCCAATAACACGATCATAAACAATCAAATCTCTCGTGTACAGTCGAACGCCATCCTCCTTTGGGATATGTCAAAGAACAATGTTCTGCAGGCGAATGTGATCGACTCGAGCTACAACGGCATTAGTTTGCATTACTCGTCGGATAGCAACACCATCGCAAACAATGAGGTTGGTCGCATTGACTCTTGGACGATTGTCCTTGATGAGTCAAACGAGAACACCGCACACCACAACAGTTTCCTCGACCCCGTTATCGAGGCCTACGATGACGGCATGAATGATTGGAACCTTGAAGGCCACGGGAACTACTGGGGCGACTATGATGGGCGGGACGAAGACGGAGGCGGCGTCGGCGACACACCCTATCGCATACTGCCAAGAGGGAGTGACGATTTTCCACTGATGAATCTCGAACCGGCAACATTTGCGCCTATTCCCATGCTGGAGGAAGCCAGCCCGCCATTGTGGCCGCCAGATCCTGCCAGGGTAACAGTAACGACGGAGGAGACGTGGAAAAACACGGTAGTGACGATGGACGGGATTACAGTAAAGAGCGGGGGGAATCTGACTCTGCAGAATGTGACTGTGATGTTTTGTTCTGGCTTCTCTGTGGAAGCTGGCGGGTCGTTGTACATCTATGACAGCAAAATCACGGCGGCGGATCCGAACTATGGTGGATACCCTTTTTTTGTTGTGAAGGCCAATGAGTTCGTGATGAAGAATAGCGAGTTGCACTACTCTGGCTCCTGTTTTCAGACCGACTTTCCCGGTGGGCTAAGCCTTCTTGCAACAAACGCGACAATTGAAAACAATGTTTTCACACACAATTACCGTGGCATCTACGCTGGTTGGTTTCAGATATCCCAGTTTTCCAGTATAGCTAACAACACAATATCGTACTCTTATGATGGCATTGTTTCTGACAAGGATGTTCTAGACAACAGAATTTCAAAGATCATCAATGCAGGAGTTTATGCCGGTCCGAACGATTCTCACATTGCGGGTAACAATATTTCTCGTGTCTGGGCTGCTGCGATAATGTTGAATTGGACCTATGATGAAACTCCCACTACGGTGATGACCAACATGATATCAAATAGCGAAATCGGCATTCTACTCCATTCTAAAGTAACAAGAGCTTCAGTAGTTAACAATACAATTAATGATGTTTCGCGTTGGGCAATCAAAATATCAAAGAGTGAATACTCCTCTCCTGCCAATGTTGTGGCAAACAATACAATATTGAACTGCGCAGGTGGCATCTACCTTTCAGAAGGATCACTTGGCACTCTGATATGCCGCAACACAATAATTGATTCACCAAACTCGAGCGATCTTGGGTCTAACGTTTGGGATCACAACGGCGAAGGCAACTACTGGAGTAACTACATAGGAACTGACAGCAATGGAGACGGAGCCGGTGACACGCCCTACGATATATCTCCGAACGGCGTTGACAGATCTCCTTTGATTGTCCCGGCGGTATGGAACTTTTCTGACCCTGTTCCAGTCAATTGGGAGGGGACAATCCATCCGGTAGCGCTATCCAGCAATTCCACTATCTCGGCGTTCAGATTTAACCAGTTACAAAAGCAAATAAGCTTCGACACAACAGGCGAGTCTGATTCAATTGGCTACTGCAACGTTACCATTCCAAAGACTCTGCTGAAAGATAGCCCATGGACAATAACAATAAACAATCTGCCGACAACTGAATACACCAAAACAGAAAACGACACGCATAGCTCACTATGCTTCACCTACACGCATGCAAGCACGGACCACATCATAATCAGAGGAACTTCTGTAGTTCCAGAATTTCCGTCAATCCCAACTCTTCCAATATTCATCATTCTCACCATGCTTCTTATTATGTTCGCACGAAAGAAGAACCTGACAAAACAAAGACGTTCTGAACATCATGAGAATATCCGCCGATTCTATTCCAGAACAGATAGACTTTCGTCTGCATAGGGAAACCGCAAATCTTGATCAAGCGTGCAAGCCACCAACAGTAAGGAAGAAATAAAGAAGCTGCTCTCAGTCGGCTTTGAATACGTCTGCCAAAGGACGACCTGCTCTGTTTCGAAAACGCAAATAAGAGCGAGAATGCTAGAAAATCAGCGGAGTCAAGGAAAATCGGGGCGGGGTTGCCCTATTTCCGCAGCAAATGGAGACGTCTCCCGCATCTCCCTTTTTTCTTGGTGCTAGCTCGGTGCGCTCCTTTTCCTTGACTCCTCTAAGATCTTCAAAGCTTCATATGTTCCGCTGAAAAGTAGACTTACTCCTAGACCCGTGAAGATGCCAGCCCCATACAGGGAACTGTTCCTCTGCTCTGCTTCTGAGCTTATCTCGAAGTGCGCGACCACCTCGTCCAGAGAAGGTGCCACCTGCTCTCCCATGACTCCGCCTTTATGGCTCAGCTCCCAGGTCAGCATTTGCGCGGTGTATCCATGTAGCCCCATGACGCTGTCTGGCATGGGGAAAGCTTCTTTCACAGTCGCTTCCGCGTTAATCAGCACAGAAGCGTGATCGAATTCGCCTTGAGTAACGTAACGTATCTTTGCGTTTGGAAGAATAGCGCCTATGGAGCTGTGAAGTGCCCTCTCGTCGCGGGTGAAAGGAACGACTATTTTGTATTCAGCGTAGTTAGTTTTCGAAACGAAACCACTCCAGTTGAAGAAGATGTTGAAGGAGTAGTGCGTTACGGCTTGGTTGGGTTTGAACGTGAAATAGACTATAGTGATCTCGGTCTGTTTTGCTCCATCAGTTCGAGGGGAAGTCTCCCTAACAATTTCTCTCTTGGATACCTGAACGTCGAACTTGCTGTCGATTATTTCCTCCAGCACATAGGGGATTTGTAGCCCTATGGTCTGGTCGTCTGTAAGAGTGGAAGCGAGATCGAAGTCGCATATCATCACGGCCTTGTCAGATCTTCCCTGCGCGAAATTCACTTCAATTATCTGGATGCTAAGGTTCACAGAGCTCAGCTCCATCGAACTGAAGACAAGGAACCCAGGAGGAACAGGTCGATCCTCGTGATAGAATATCTGTGTACTATTATAGAGATAAAGGCCATATATTGTGGCAGAAACGCCTGTCAGAATTGGGAATACTATTACGAGAATTCGTATTGAACGAGCCAAAGACCTTTTAGGCATTCTAACATGTCATCTCCTTCACACGCATCTAGAATCTCGCTCCCATCATAATGAGAGAATAGACGTAGCTTTCCAGTACGTAGATGAGAGCTTCTGCACGTTCTTCACCGAGTTCTATTCCTTGAGCGATGCTTAATGCCTTTTCGACATCAATCTTGGATACAACCTCAACTGCGTGAACAAGAGCTCTTCCGTATAGCATTGCTTGTTTTCCACTCGTTTTCTCTTCTTCACTTAAGAAGTCATCAACGGTTTTCAACACGTTTGAACCTACGTCTTTGGCTTTTTCGAAATCCACTGTTTTCATGACCTGGTACGCATTTGCCAGAGCTTTACTGCGAACCCACGCCTCCTCCAATCCTTTGCTGCTTTTCGGCTTTTCCTCTATTTCTTTTGCTGCGTTGAAGGCCTCGTTAATGACCTCCCTAGCAAATCCAACATCTGGTTTGATTTTCTGAAAAGGGTTTACACAATCTTCAGCCACTTCTACGAGACGACGAGAACGATCGGACGGAACTGAGGATGAGCATCGCTTCAAGACTTGTTGAAGGTTAGGCAAGACAGGAAGTGGCACGTATTTCCGTGTCTTATACTCCAGGAAAACATTCTGCAACTTCAATGCCCAAAACTGACGTTTGCCCTGAACGCTTGTTAGAGGATACCCCGAAATGGATTCAATGGCTTCTTTTGTTTTTGCGACGATTTCTCCCAGCTTCTCAACTATACGTCTAGCATTATCTTCTTGTGATTCATCCGAGCCCATATTACCTTGCGCCAACCCATACGTTATTGCTCTTTATCCAGAAAAATCATTCCCTCTCGGGCGCGCGAGCCGGTCGTCCAGCTTGGTTAGAATCGACTTCGATGGCG
>CAYHAT010000299.1:0-4728 GCA_964354675.1 uncultured Actinomycetota bacterium
ATGCATCAGCCCACCGCTTGAGCCATGAATTGCTGGGATTCGGGTACGACCCCATATTCGTGCCGCAGGGCATGGACAGGACCATGGCCGAGCTGCCCCTGGAGGAGAAGAACGCTATCAGCCACCGCGGCAAGGCCCTGCGCCGCCTGCGTACTATGCTTGAACGCGGCGAACCAGCCTGGTTCTTCAACCCCATGGGGTCAGAGCTCAAAAGTTGAATTGCACGGTGTTCATTGCAGCAATCCATGAGACTCAGCGTTAAGGTGACAGGAGAGGGAACATGGCCAACACGATCAGGTCCGTAGCCACCGTGTCCGTGCAAATCGACCGCTCTGTAGAGGAGGTCTTCGATTTCATCACCACGGCCGCGAACTGGACGCAGTGGCATCCGGCCACGGTCTCCGTCTCCGGTGACGTGGACCACCCCGCCCTCGAGGGGGAGACCATCGTCGAGATCGTCAGGTTCGGCGTGGCGCGGGACAGGTTCGCCTGGAGGGTCGAGGAGCGCGAGGCGTCCTACCGCTGGGTGATCCGCGCCAAGAGCGAGCGCCACGGGCAGAAGGTGAAGATCGTCTACAACCTGGAGCCGGAGAATGGCGGTACGCGTTGGGAGAGGGAGATGACCTTCTACCTGCCGGGATCGTTCAAGCACCTGGACAAGCTGTTCATTAACAGGACGCTCACGAGGAACTCGCGTAAAGCCGTAAGACAGCTTAAGGAACTGATGGAGTCACGTTGAAAAGGCAACCGTCCGGAAGCCTGGGTTTAATATGATCATCAGCGCAATCCAACCGATGGCTGCTTTTTTCGGCACGTCGCCATCCGCCCATAAGTTATGCCCGCACATGTGGATCTTGAACAGGCGCACAAGGAAAACGCCCCGGAGGGCGTTGATGCTCTGGAGCGGGAGACGGGCCTCGAACCCGCGACCTAGAGCTTGGAAGGCTCTCGCTCTTCCATCTGAGCTACTCCCGCTCGTATCCGTCATATTCTAGCATAGCCCACCCGGTGGTCGGGTTACACGCGTGACGGGCAAAATCTGGTCGGGGTGGGCGGATTTGAACCGCCGACCTCATGCTCCCAAAGCATGCGCGCTAACCAAGCTGCGCTACACCCCGACGCATAGATTATAGCACCCGCCTTTTCGCCGTGGTTCTTATGGATGGCTCTCGCGTGCTCGCATATAATAGGGCTGCTGAAAAAGAAGACGATACAAGCGCATGCATGGAATACTACTTGTAACCATCGTCTTACGGAAAACGCGTTTATAAGATGGAGGGAGGATGGCATGCTGGTGGAGAAGGGTTGGTTCATACCCACGCTGCAGTTCGGTCCGGACGATGTCTTCCTCTTCGAGGACTGGGACGATACACCGGCAGGACCATACCGCGCGCTCTTTCACTTCACCCCCGGGGACCATCGCACCCTCTACGTCTCCAGCGAGGAGGGCAGGGACCTGGTCTCCACCATCCACCGCTTCGATGAGATGCACGTGACGAGCGTCACCTCGCAGCGTCTGGGCGGCTGTTGGAGCATCGAGGTCGATACCGGGGATAGAGGTGCGCTGCATATGGAGGTCGACTACAGCGAGACCCTCCTGCTCAAGTTGGTCAATCCCATCGCCCGCCATACGCCCGACGTGATCGCCCGCAACCCTCTCTACTGCAAGCTGTTGCCCCGTCTGGCCGCGCCGCTCATGGGCACCGACCCCGACCAGAAGATCATGGGGGTCACGGAGATGGGGCGCAATACGCGCTTTCGCATGGACCGCATCTTCAAGGCCACCTCGGCCCGCTGCAGCTGGGGCGGCAAGGACCTGGGCCCGCTGGTGGACTGCTGCTTCACACACGACATGGGAGCCTATAAGACCATCTCCAAACCCATGGTCAGCTATCTTTCCCTCATCGTGGAGTGAAGAGACCTTTTCTTCTACCGCCCGAGCCATCCCCCCGTCTGCTTTACATTTTACATACAGATGATAAGCTTATTGTTTAAGGGCATGTAATTCGCGACGAAAATCGACCAATAAGTGCAGGATGAATGTCGGCACTGCTTTTTTCGCTTGCTATGGGATTGAGGAGGCTGGACAAACACAGGTCCCGGGCAGGGCATATAAGGTTCTACCTTGTAAGGTTTGAGGGCTAGCGATGTGCGCCGTAGCAGTTGAACCGCACATACTCAGGACGAAGCTCTACCCTCCCAGATTGCCTGAGATCGTGGCCAGAGAGCGGCTGCTCAAAGAGCTGGGGAAGGCCAGGTCGGCCAAGCTCGCCACGATCGTGGCGGGAGCGGGATACGGCAAGAGCACCCTGGCGGCGGAGTTTCTGCGGAGGTCGGGGAGTCCCTTCGTCTGGTATCAGTTGGAGGACACCGACTCCGATCTCTCGGAGTTCCTCACCTACCTGGTGGCGGGATTGAGAGGCATCCACCCCGGGTTCGGGGAGAAAACCCTCTCACACATGGCCTCCGTTGCAAACGCAAGAGAGCAAAGCCGGGCCATCCTCTCCACCCTCATAACGGAGTTGGACGGACTGGTAGGAGAAGAGCTCTTCATAACCCTGGATGACTTCCACCTGGTGAACGAGAGCGCCTCGATAACGGAGGCCTTAGGGTTTCTCCTGAGCCATATGCTCCCCAATCTTCACTTCATGATCCTGAGCCGCTCCGCGTTAAACCTGACCCTCACCCGGCTGCGGGTGAGCAGGGAGTTGCTGGAACTGGAGGAGGACGATCTGTGCTTCACTCCCGAGGAGACCTCGGTCCTGTTCAAACACATCTTCGATATGCCGCTCGGGGAGGAAGACGTTGCCGCACTGTCGGAATCCACCGAGGGCTGGATCTCGGGCCTGGTCCTTTTCTACCTGGCCTTGAAGGGCAGAACCGGAGAGAGGATAAGCGCCGCCATAAGGGAGCTGGGCCCACCCTCCGCCATCTCCGATTACCTCTCCAAGGCGGTCTACGAGAACCAGAGTGAAACGCTGAGGGATTTCCTCGCCAAGACCTCGATCCTCTCTCGCATGAATCCCGGCTTCTGCGGGGAGCTTCTGGGCATCGATGACGCCTGGATCCTCCTGTCGCACCTCACCGAGGGGCGATTGTTCACCATACCCCTGGACGACCGAGGGGTATGGTACCGTTACCATCACTGCCTCGGTGCCTTTCTCCAAAGAACCCTGAAAGAGGATCTTCCGCCCGCCGAAGTAGAAGACCTTCACCTGCGTGCGGCTGCCCTCTGGGAGAAAAACGGGGAGCCCGAAGAAGCGCTGTTTCACTATATGGAGGCGCAGAACTACGAGAGAGCAGCGTCCGTGCTGGATGGCATAGCCGGCCAACTCATGCGGTCAAACCGGGTATCCTTCCTGGACAGGGAGCTCTCCCGCCTGCCGGAAAACATCCTTCAGACTCACCCCAAGCTCATGTTGTACGGCACGCAGATCGCAAGCCTGGTCGGTGATTACGGTCGGGTTGTGGCCGCCGCGCGCGGCGCCGCCGAGGAGTTCGAGAAGATGGGCGACCGCGACAAGCAAGCTCAATCACTGTTAGGCCTGGCGGAGGGATTTGTCGTGGTGGGAAGATTCGATGAAGCCGAGGAGATGTGCATCAAGGCGCGGGAGATAATGCCTGTAGGCTCACCTTTCGCATACAAGGCCCTGGCGGTCGAGGGTATGATCGACGTCTTGCTGGGGCGGATCGGGAAAGCAGATCAGCTGCTCGAAGAAGCCGCAAGCCATGCGGTGGGTTGGGAAAATGAGGGGCTCGGGAGCACCGTGCTGGTCTGGTGCGGGCTGGCCTGGTTCCTCCAGGGCAGGTTTAACAGGGCTGTCGAGGCACTCTTAGATGCTGACAGGTTGCCCGAAAGCGCGGGACTGACCCACACTCACCCTTATCTTTACGCCGTTCTATCCCGGACCCTAACTTATCTCGACAGGTTAGACGAGGCACGGGACACGGCCGATAAGGGTGTAGCCCTCGGCGAGAAACACAGCCTCGCGCCGATGAGCTTGTTCAGCCTTGCGGCCAGGGCGGTGGCGTGGGCATACCTGGGGGAACGCGAAAGGGCGCTCTACGACATGTCCATCGCCGCTTCGCTGTGCGATAGATATGAGACCTTCGCCGAAGTCCTGGATACCGAGTGGTTCCTGGGAGAGGCGTACGGGTTGGCGGGAGATAAAGATGAGGCCTCGAAGCACTGGAAGAGATTTGAGCGGATCATCAAGCCATACGATGACGCCTGCAACTTCGCCAAGGTGGGCATGATCGCGTTTTCGGCTAAGGATATGGGCTTGGAGGGGACGACGCAAGAGGTCCTGAAGACAATGGAACACTTTCAAGAAAGAAAAGGCACCCTAGCGCTCTCCTATACCTATTCCCTGCTCTTCTCGCTCAAGCTGGCTGCGAACAAGCGAGAGGAAGCACACAAGGTACTGGAGGCCTACCTGGAGGACTTCGGATCAGACATCATCCTGCGTACCTACACCGCCGACGTCGAATACCTCCTGCCCTTCTTCTCAGAGCTCTTCGCAGAAGGACGCCACCTCGAGCTCATGGAGCGGGTGTTCTCCCTGGGGGGAGCGAGATCCGCCCCCTACCTCATGAAACTGGAGAAGAGCGAGGACGCCCGGGTGGTCGAGAAAGCCAGCGAACTCCTGGAGACCATTTCCCGGGAGACAGTGGAGCCCCTGACCATAAAGCTGCTGGGACCCTTCCAGGTGAGCCGGGGCGGGCTTG
>CAYHAT010000300.1:0-4691 GCA_964354675.1 uncultured Actinomycetota bacterium
ACGATGAGCTTGAGCTCGTGCAGGCACTCGAAGTAGGCGATCTCCGGCTGGTAGCCGGCCTCGACCAGGGTGTCGAACCCGGCCCGGATGAGCTCGGTGACGCCGCCACATAATACGCACTGCTCCCCGAAGAGGTCGGTCTCCGTCTCCTCCTCGAAGGTCGTCCTGATCACGCCCGCGCGGGCCGCGCCCAGGCCCTTGGCGTAGGCCAGCCCGATGCCCAGGGCTCGGCCGGTGTAGTCCTGGTGCACCGCCACCAGCGAGGGTACTCCGCTCCCCTCCTCGTACATGCGGCGCACTATGTGGCCGGGGCCCTTGGGGGCCACCATGATCACGTCCACGTTTTCAGGCGGGGTGATCTGGTTGAAATGGATGTTGAATCCGTGGGCGAAGAAGAGGGCGTTCCCCTCCGCGAGCCCGGGCTCGACGCTGTTCTCGTAGACCTCCTTCTGGAACTGGTCGGGCACGAGCATCACCACGATGTCGCCCGTGGCGGCCGCCTCCCCGAGGCCCAGCACCTCGAAACCGGCTTCCTTCGCCTTGGCCCGGTCGGGATCGGCCTCGCGCAGACCCACCACCACCCGTACCCCGGAATCGCGCAGGTTGAGAGCGTGGGCATGCCCCTGGCTCCCGTATCCGATCACCGCCACCGTCTTCCCTTCCAGAAGGGAAAGGTCCGCGTCATCTTCATAATATATCTCCGCCATCTCCTACCTCCTCTTACGGCGTCCTCTTATCCTATGTTCTTCTTCGAGAAGTGTGCGTAGCGGGAAATCATGACTGAAGGGCAACACTTTGGGGTCAGGCCTCGAAAATTGCACTCATCAAGCATCGCGTCATCGCATCTTCCATCCTGCAAATCCAAAGTGCAATTTTCGAGGCCTGACCCCAAAGTGTTGCCCCCGTTAAAAGTAATTACCATCATCCTATTTCTACCTCATACTCCTCGGAGAAGAACCTTCCTCTATTTGCCGCGCGGCAGGGCCACCTTGCCCGTCCTCACCAGCTCCCGGATGCCGTAGGGCTTCAACAGGCCCTCGAAGGCACGCAGTTTCGAGGCGTTGCCGGTGACCTCTACGATGATGCTCTCGCGCGATACATCTATTATGTTTCCCCGGAAGATATCCGCTATCTCGATGACCTCCGAGCGGTTCTCGGGATCCACCTTGATCTTGGCCAGCACCATCTCCCTTGCCACCGAGGTGTCCGGGTCGAGATCGCTGATCTCGATGACGTTGATGAGCTTGTGCAGCTGCTTGCGCACCTGCTCCAGGGAGTGCTCCTCCACGTCCACCACGATGGTCATGCGCGAGATGTCCGGCCGCTCCGTGGTGCCCACAGCCAGGCTCTCGATGTTGAACCCCCTTCTCGCGAAGAGCTCGGCCACCCTGGCCAGCACCCCGGGCTTGTTCTCGACCAGTACGGATAGAGTGTGTTTCATCCTTATCACCCCTTAGAGGAAAGGCTCCTCGGCCTTCTCCGGGTGGATCTTATCCACCGGGTAGAGCATGTCCCCGATCATATCGTAGAGCGGCGCCCCGGGGGCCACCATGGGATAGACGTTCTCCTCCGGTTCGACGCGGAAATCGATGAGCACCGGACAATCCGCCTCTATGGCCTCTACGATAGCCGCCTCCACCAGGTCAGGGTCCTCCACGCGCATCCCCTTGGCCCCGAAGGCCTCCGCCAGGGCTACGAAGTCAGGGCTCTCCTGCTCCCTCTCCAGGCAGGAACAGGAATAGGTGCGGTCGTAGAAGAGCTGCTGCCACTGGCGCACCATCCCCAGGTAACCGTTGTTGAGGATGGCCACCTTGACCGGCGTGCCCTCGAGCACCGCCGTGGCCATCTCCTGCATGGTCATCTGGAAACTGCCGTCACCGGCGATATCGAAGACCAGGTCCTTGGGCCGGCCCAACTGCGCCCCGATGGAGGCGGGAAACCCGAAGCCCATGGTCCCCAATCCCCCCGAGGTTATAAAGCGGCGCGGTTTCTCCATCTTGTAGAACTGGGCCGCCCACATCTGGTTTTGCCCTACCTCGGTGCAGATGATGGCATCCCCGTTGGTGACCTCGTATATCTTCTCCACCACGTACTGGGGCTTGAGCCCGCCGTTTTTCTCGTAGGTCAGTGGGTACTTATTCTTCCATTCCTCCACCATGGCGTTCCACTCCCGGCGGTCCGGACTCGACACCTCGGCGCCCATCTCCTTGATGGCTATCCCCAGTTCCTTGAGCACCTGTTTGGCATCCCCGACGATGGGGATATGGGCGCGCACGTTCTTGCTGATCTCCGCCGGGTCGATATCGATATGGATGATCGTGGCCTTGGGCGCGAACTCGGAGAGTTTGCCCGTGATGCGGTCGTCGAAACGGGCACCCACGGCGATGATCAGATCCGTTTCGCATATGGCGTAGTTCGAACAGCGCGTGCCGTGCATCCCCAGCATGCCCAGGGAGAGGCGGTGGCTCTCGGGAAAGGCGCCTTTGCCCATGAGGGTGTGGGTGACAAAGATCTTGTTGTCCGTGGCCAGCTTCTTCAACTCCGCCGTGGCCCCGGCGGTGATCGCCCCTCCGCCCACGTAGATGATGGGGCTCCTGGACTCGAGTATGGCGCGGGCCGCCGTCTTTATCTGCTTCTTGTGCCCCTTGTAGGTGGGCTTGTATCCCCGCAGCAGGGGCTGCTCGCGCCGGCGGTAGTCCACCTCGGCGCGGGAGACGTCCACGGGCATGTCGATGAGCACCGGGCCTGGCCGCCCCGTGCGCGCGATATAGAAAGCTTCCTGCACCACGTCGGAGATGTCCGCCGGGTCCTTGATGAGGTAGTTGTGCTTTACTATGGGCATGGTGATACCGGTGGTGTCCGCCTCCTGGAAGGCGTCGGTGCCGATGAGGTTGGTGGCCACCTGTCCGGTTATCGCCACCATGGGCACGGAATCCATGTAAGCGTTGGCTATCCCGGTCACCAGGTTGGTGGCGCCCGGTCCCGACGTGGACATGCACACGCCCACGCGGCCGGTGACCCGGGCATAACCGTCGGCGGCATGGGCCGCCCCTTGCTCGTGCCGGGTGAGCACCTTGCGGATCTTGCTGTCGTAGAGCGCGTCGAAGACAGGCAGCATCACCCCTCCGGGGATGCCGAAGAGTATCTCTGTGCCTTCGTCTTCCAGGCTCTTTACCAACGCCTTGGCTCCGGTCAGTTTCAAGACCACCACCTTCCCCCGCTCATTCCGCCTCGTCCGTCAGCCGCACGGCTCCACGGCTCGCGCTGGATACCCGGCGCGCGTATTCCGCCAGGTATCCGCCGCTGACCTTGGGTGGCGGCTGCTTCCATTCCGCCGCCCTGCGGCGCAGCTCCTCTTCGTCTACGAGGAGCTCGATGCTGCGTCGCCCTATATCCAACTCGATCGCATCATCCTCCTCGACCAGCGCGATGGGCCCGCCCTGCGCTGCCTCGGGGGAGATATGGCCTATGGCCGCCCCGTGACTGCCGCCGGAGAAGCGCCCGTCGGTTACGAGAACCACTTTTCCCGCCATCCCCATGCCGGCGATGGTCGCCGTGGGGTTGAGCATCTCGCGCATGCCCGGTCCTCCCCGCGGCCCCTCGTAGCGGACCACGATGATGTCGCCCTCGTTGATGCGCCCCGCCACCATGGCCTCCACCGCATCCTCCTCGCCGTCGAAGACCCGCGCGGGGCCGCGGTGGTGCAGGAGGTTCTCGGGGACGGCGGACTGTTTCACCACCGCTCCTTCCGGGGCGATGTTGCCCCGCAGCACGGCCAGGCCTCCGGTGGGCATGTATGGGTCCTCCACCGGCCTGATGACCACGGGATCCAGTGAGGCCTTTCCCGCCACCAGGTCTCCCAGGCGGTCGGCCCCCGCGCAGGGGACCTCGAGATCGATGAGTCCCCGCTTGGACAACTCTCCCATCACCGCCGGGATGCCCCCCGCCTCATACAGGTCCTGCATGTGATGGCGCCCCTCACCCGCGGGGCTTATGCGCACCAGATTGGGCGTGGCGTCGCAAACCTCCTGGATGGCCTCCAGGTCCAGCTCGATCCCTGCCTCGAAGGCTATGGCCAGGAGGTGAAGGACGGTGTTCGACGAGCCGCCGATGGCCATGTCCACGGCCAGGGCGTTGCGCAGGGACGCCGGGGTGATGATATCCCGGGGCTTGCGGCCGCGGCGCAGCATCTCCATGACCGCCAGGCCCGACTCCTTGGCCAGGCGCAGCCGGCCGGCGTACACCGCGGGGATGGTGCCGTTGCCGGGCAACCCCATGCCCACCGCTTCCGTGAGGCAGTTCATGGAGTTGGCGGTAAAGAGGCCGGCGCAGCTGCCGCAGCCCGGGCAGGCCTCGTTCTCCAGCTCAACGAGTTCTTCCGGCTGCATGCGCCCGGCTTCCACCGCGCCTTGCGCCTCCATCACGGTGATGAAATCCACGTCCCTGCCACGGTGCCGGCCGGCGAGCATGGGCCCGCCGCTCACCACCACCGCCGGGATGTTCACGCGCGCCGCCGCCATGAGCATGCCGGGGACGATCTTGTCGCAGTTGGGAATGAGCACCAGGGCATCGAAGGCGTGGGCCCTGGCCATCAGCTCCACGCTGTCCGCGATGTTCTCCCGCGAGGGCAGGGAGAAGTGCATGCCGGCATGGCCCATGGCGATGCCGTCGCAGATGCCGATGACCCCGAA
>CAYHAT010000301.1:0-4689 GCA_964354675.1 uncultured Actinomycetota bacterium
ATGCATGGCCTCCGAGGCCAGGAGGAGTTCGGGGAGGAAATACTCGTTCCTCTCGTAGAGCTCGCCCGCCTCGTGCATACCTCGGCAGAGACCGTCCTTGATGATCTCGTGGGCTGGCATCCCTTCGCCCAGCGCTCTATCGCACCGGGATACGGTATCTTCCTCAGAGCCCTGCCTCACCGCCGCGGCGATGGCGTCCAATGCTGCCTGTTCCGTGCTCATGGCCTCTCACCTTCACTTTATCGGGTATTTTCCGTAGATCGCGGCCGCCCGCACGACGGCCAGGGCGTTGACTAACTCTACGTTGGGCGGATATTCGCACCCCGGGGCCAGGACAAAGCCGCCGCCCGGCGCCAGGGCCCGTATCTGCTCCCGCGCTATCTCCATGATGCGCTGGGGGGATTCCATGCAGATGGCATCGGTGGGTAAGAACCCGGCGAGGGCCGTTTGCTTGCCATACTTTGCTTTCATCTCCGCCATGTCCCGGCAGTCGTCGGGCAGGTAGGCGAAGGAGATGAGCAGCGGCTCCATGTACTCGATCGAGAGGTCGAAGTAGGGGCCGGTGCCGCAGTTGTGCAGGGCCACCAGGGCTCCGCCGCGTCTTATCTCGTCCGCGATGCGCTTTGCGTATACGCCCTCCATCTCCACCCACATCTCGCGGGAGACGCCCGACTGGGAGCCGAAGAGGGTGTCCAGCATCACCGCGTCCACGCCGGAGTCGCATTGGGCCCGGGCGTAGTCCACCAGCACCTCGGTGATGACCTCCAGGGCCGTCTTGACCTTTTCCGGGTACTTGAGGCAGTCCACGAAAAGCCGTTGCGCCCCGCGCATCATGGCCAGTACCCCCAGGGGACCGAAGATGAACCCCATCACCGGGTAGCGTATGCCAGCTTTCTTGGAGAGGATCCTCCCCAGCTCGATGCCCATGCTCATGCGCGGCGACTTGCGCGGGTCGAAGACCTCAAGGCGCTCGTAGTCGTCCGGGGTGGCGATGCGCGGGTTGTCGTAGTCGGGGTGTGCGGTGCTGCGGGGGGGATAGACCATCTTCTGGCCGAAGTCCGCCGCCTCCACCGAGAGGTCGATCACCGTGTACAGGACGTCGCCCCCGATCAACTCGTTCGCCGCCAGGTAGGCTTCCGCCGCCATCTCGGGGTCGCGGGAGAACTTTTCGTAGGAGATACCGGTAAGCCTGCGGGCCGCACCCAGGAGGAAATGGGTCACCGGGACTCGGTCGGGTTCCTTGTGGAAGACGGTGCAGAGCACCCGTTCCAGGGGCAGCAGTTCACCGACCTTGCCATGCAGGTGGAAAAGCCCCGAGGCCGCCTGCATCAATCCCAGGGGCGGTCTGATCAATCGCCCACCGATGCGAGGATATATGGACATGCTTCTCCTCCCCACCCTTAGTACCCCGCTCCATAAATACGCTCGCATTCGAACACCGCTGCATCCCCGCCCGCTACGTTCCGCTCCCTGCGACGTACTCGCTGAGTACACCTCAGTCGCGCGCCTTGCGGGCGCGGCGCATCGGCACTCTCGGTGGCTGACCGTATTTATGGAACGGAGTACTTGGTCTGCCTGCCGTGCCGTAATGTTACCATCTGTTAACGGCGAGTGAAAAGTTCCTTTCCGTTTGGACCAAGTCCCTGCCGCGGGTTGTGGGATCATCGCTTCAGATTAAACCTCGAGGAGGCCGATATTAGAGGCGAGTCCGGGTTTCGCGGCCATGTCGACGTACCTTGAACGAGAGGGTCCCATGCGCAGGTCTTATTGTATCGCCATCGCGGTTTTCGCCGTGACCTGTTGCCTCATAACGGGGACGGCATTCCCGGTCACGGTCGCGGCGGAGACTCCTGTCACGGCGGCTGCGGTTGCGCCCATCGGGGAGAGGTTCGGCGCGGCTTCCAGTCACCTAAAGCTTTATGACGCCGCCACCATGGAGACGGAACTCGACGCCATGCAGGAGGCCGGCATCACCTGGGTGCGCTGCAACTTCGCCTGGCACGACCAGGAGCCGGTGGAGGGCAGCTGGTATTTCAATGGAACGGACCTCGTGGTGGAAAAGGCGCAACAACATGGAGTGAAGATACTCGGCATCCTGGGGGGTTCACCGCCCTGGGCTAACGGGGGCAACCCCTGGAACTATCCTCCGACCGACATGGCGGCATGGAGTAACTACGTACGGACCATGTGCTCCCGCTACCGGGGAAAGGTACACGCCTGGGAGGTATGGAACGAGGAGAATATCGTGGAGTTCTGGGGCTCCGGACCGGATCCTGCCTTGTACACAGCCCTGCTCAAGGCTGCCTGCGAGGAGATCAGGGCCGCAGACCCCGGCGTCACCATAGTAATGGGGGGGTTGGCGGGAGGGTTGAGTTTCGAATACCTGGACTCCTGCCTGCAGGCAGGAGCAGCGGATTACGTCGACGCCATCGCCTATCATCCCTACCCACAGACGCTGGGCACTGCGGAGTATACCCCCCAGGAGGAGAAGTGCAGGCTGATAGTGGATTACATGCGCTTCTTGATATCCCAATATACCAGCAGGGATATCCAGTTGTGGATCACGGAGTTCGGGTGGACCACCTGCACAACTTCGCCGCCCGGGGTCGACGCCGATACGCAGGCGTCCTACATGCTGCGTACGCTCATCAACTATGCCACCACCGACGTGGAGCGGGTGATCTACTACAGCCTCAGGGACGAGCCGGGCAATACCGTGGACCAGTACGGCCTGCTGGATTACGGATTCACTGCCAAGTCCTCCCTGGGTTATTATTCCACCTTTGAAAACGTCTTCGGTCCGGCGTCGAGCGTGGATAAGAACGCGGTGACCTTTTCGTGTACGGATCCCTCGACCCTGGAAGCACATACCTTCAGGCTGCCGGACGGCGGCCTCGCCCTGGCCGCCTGGAAATCGGACGATGCGGGAGATTCGCTCTCCCTCACGGTGAACGATCCCGCCTACGGGGTCCTGCGCGAGGTCGATCCCTTGACCGCCGCAAGGCTGGACGTGCCGGGAGTCAGGCGCGACGCCTCGGGAAGGATCGTCGTCACCGCGCTGCCAGTGGGGAAGAGGCCGGTGATCCTCGAGATGGAGAAGACGCCTCCCGGGCCCGCACCCGAGGCCAGCACGTTCTATTTCGCGGAGGGCTATACCGGCCAGGGTTTCCAGGAGTACCTCTGCCTGGGCAATATGGATGCTGTTGATGCCGAGGTGGACATCACCTTCCTATTTTCCGGCGGGACCACCCAGTCCCTGCGTGTCATGGTCCCCGCCGGGTCCCGATCCACCGTGGACGTCAATACGGCGGTGGGCGCGGGCAGGGAGGTCGCGATGGTGGTCACCTCGCGCCAGGACATCGTCGCGGAGCGGCCGATGTACTTCAGCTACGGTAAGGGATGGACCGGCGGCCATGACGTAGTAGGCTTGAAGGAACCGGCCGCGACCTTCTACTTCGCCGAGGGCTACACCGGGGAGGGTTTCGACGAGTGGCTCTGCGTGCTCAATCCCGGGGATGCCGCAGCTACCCTCACCTGCCGCTTCCAGACCGAGGAGGCCGGGGAAAAGGTGGTAAGCGGGCTCACCGTGGCCCCCCACTCGCGGGCCTCCTTCAGAGCCAATGATCTCCTGGGTGGGAGCTTCCAGGCCTCCTGCGTGGTGGGATCAGACTGTCCGGTAGTCGTGGAGCGCCCGATGTACTTCGACTATATGGGCAGGGGGGCCCACCACTGGCAGGGCGGCCATTGCGTGATGGGCTCTACATCCCTCGCCCCTGGATTCTTCTTTGCCGAGGGGACGACCCGGACCGGTTTCGAGGAGTGGCTTACCCTGCAGAACCCCCATGCCTCGGCCATTGATGTCCGGGCGGTCTACGATTTCGGGCCGGGACAGGGAGAGCCCGTCGAGAAGACCTATCGCGTGCAGGGGGGGAGGAGGCTCACCGTCTTCGTACCGGACGAAGTGGGATGGGAAAAGGACGTCTCCATCAAGCTCTCATCGACTTCCGACTTCCTGGCCGAGCGACCCATGTACTTCGATTACACCGGGGCCGGCGCCGGGCACTGGCAAGGCGGCCACTGCGTCATCGGCGCCTTCTCCGCCTCCAGCGATGCCTTTTTCGCCGAGGGCTATACCGGTGATGGCTTCCACGAGTGGCTCTGCCTGCAGAACCCCGGCGACGGGGACGCGGTAGTGGAGGTCACCTACCTGACCCAGGAACGCGGAGCCCTCCCGCCGCGCACGGTAACGGTACCATCCCGGACCCGCATAACCCTCTTCGTCAACCAGCACGCCGGAGCGGGATACCAGCTCTCCTGCCGCCTGCGCGTGGTATCCGGGCCGCCGGTCGTAGCCGAGAGGCCCATGTATTTCTCGCAGGGGGGCCGTGATGGAGGACACGACGTTATCGGGTACGATCCCAGGTGATGAAAAACCACAATAGGGGTCAGCCGTGCAATCGACACATAGGGCCATGTGTCCACACGGGGTTACCCCTCTAAATGCCCACATGCGATTACGCATACTTGCAGTACGTCACGAGAAAGCGTGAGCGGATAGAACTCTATCCCTTAGTCGCGTTTCAGGGAATAGTTACGGATGTGGAGCCATGACCAGATCGCCACGTCGCTCCGCTCCAGGCTGACCGAGAATAATGTGCGAGGCCTATGTCAAGCCGGGGGTCAGCCCTC
>CAYHAT010000302.1:0-4688 GCA_964354675.1 uncultured Actinomycetota bacterium
GAGCCTTGCCGTAGGGGGCCGGGAAAACGACCACATCCGCCCCCGCCAGGCGGGGAAGCTTACCCAGCACCAGGTGGGAGGCGATACCCGAGTTGGGGGACTCGTACAGCGCCCCGGCGCAATCCATATGGGCCATGATGGGGACGTTGATGTCCGGGTCCTCCGCCAGTGCATGCAGCGCCGGCAGCCCCACCGCCAGGTAGTTGACCATGATGGCGTTGGCCCCCGCGTTCACGGCGCGTTTCGCCACCTCGAACATCTTGGGGATGTTGTCGGAGATGTTCACCATGTACAGGGTGTGTTCGCCCGTTTCCTCGTAGGCCCGCTTCTCCATGGCCATGTAGGCCTTGACCCTGTCCTCGCAGCGGTTGAAGGCCATGTCCGCGATGAGCTCGTCGTCCTTGATGACGTCGCAGCCACCCACGGCTACCTCGTAGAATAGCTTCTCCCCTATCTCGCACGAATACCCCGTGCAGGGCTTGATCATGTTGTTGATAAGGGGGCGCCCCTCCACGCCTAAGGTCTTATACAGACCCTCGATACCGAACTTCGGCCCGCCGAAACCATCTGTGTACTGCTTCGGGAAATGAAGGTCGAGGAGCTTTATCTTCCCGCCCATGGAGATGTTGCCTACCACGGCTGTGAGCAGCATGGGGATCTGGTGCTCGATGTTGCGGAAGGGAAAGGCCACCTGCACCACGTAGGTGCGCTCCTCCACTTCCTTGGGCACTTCGTACTCGAAGAAAGGCACCTCGTGGATGCCGATCACCTTGGCCACGTGCTTGGCCCTCACCTCCGGCGTCTCGCCCGGGACGGCGGTCCAGGTACCCGTGGACTGCTCCACAGCCAGGAAAGGCGCCAGGTAGTACATGATCATGTCCCGCGGCAGAGCGGCATAATAGGTGGCGATTATGAAATCGTCATATTCGATCCCCTCCGGCAGGGCCTTCGGCTGTGCTTCGTAATACAACATCTTTACTCCTCCTTCGACTCACGATCAGGCTTTGCAGGCCTGTTCCGGCTCGTTCAGCATGCGGCAGATACCAGTGAGGTTACCATGCAGGCAGCGGAACACACTATAAAGTTCGTCATACTCGGTGCAGCAGTCCGGGTTGGGCTCGAAGGTCCTGCGCACCTTGATCACCTTCTTCAGCTCCCGGTAGCTCTCGTATTCCTTCAAGGCCACCGCCACCGCAAGAGCGCAGCCCATGGCCCCCGCCTCCTGGGGGGTCTGCACCGCCTCGACCTCGCGCCGGGTGACATCGGCCATGATCTGCATCCAAACGTCGCTGCGCGCGCCGCCTCCGATGGTGCGCAGGGTACTGCATTTGAACCCGGCCTTGCCCACGGCGTCCACCAGCCAGCGGCAGTTGTAGGCCACCCCCTCGTAGATGGAACGCAGCATGTGGTCGCGCTCGTGTTCGAGGGAGAGGTTGATGAAGGCGGCACGCAGGGTGGTATCGGTGATGGGAGCCCGCTCCCCGAACATCCAGGGTGTGAAGAGCAGCCGCTTCGAACCCGGCTCCACCTTCTCCACTACCTCGTCCAGGACGGGGAAGATAGCCATCTCACCCCCTGCCTGCCTGGCCTTCTCCATCTCCTCGGCCGTGGCGAAGTTCTCCGCGAACCACTTCAGGCAGGCGCCGGCCGTCTCCGTCTCCCCGATCATGATGAACATCTCCGGGTCGGCGGAGACTATGGATCCGATGCCGTTCTTCCCCAGGTTCTTCACCTTGGAGGTGGATATGCACAGCCAGCCGGAGGTCCCGAGGTAGATGTGGGCATCCCCGTCCTCCAGGGCGCCCGAGCCGGTGGCCGCGGCGGGCACGTCGCCCATGCCCCCGATCACCGGCGTTCCCGGCTCCAGCCCCATCTCGGCGGCGGCCTCCCTGGTGAGCAGACCCACCACTTCTATGGAGCTCTTGACGTCGGGCATCTTCTCCAGGGGGGCGCCCAGCAGCTTCGCGAAGAGGGGGTCCCAATCCCGCGTCTTGTTCTTGAGGAAACCGGTGACCCCCGCCCCGGTATGGTCGATGATCATGTTGCCGGTGGCGCGGTAGACCAGGTAGCCGTTGACGTCGAGGATCTTGTGGGTGTCCGCGAAGACCTGCGGCTCCTTCTCCTTCATCCACAGTATCTTGCAGATGACGTCCTTGCCCGAGGGCACGACCCCCGCCATCGCCATGACCACCCTGGAGCCGCCCAGGCGGCGCACCAGGCGGGCCGCCTGTTCGTCGGCGCGGCTGTCTATCCAGATTATGGCAGGCCGTAAGGGAACGCCGGACGCATCCACGGGGAGCACGCCCAGCATCTGGGTGGCGAATCCGGTCCCGGCGACCTGGCGCGGGTTGATCTTGCTCTCCTTGATGACGCGCTGAGTGCTCGAGCAGACGGCCTTCCACCAGTCGCGCGGATCCTGCTCGGCCCAATGGGGCTGCGGATATGAAACCGGGTACGGCTCGAAGCTGGAGGCGATGATGTTGCCGGCCAGGTCGGTCAGCACCGCCTTGCTGCCACCCGTACCCACGTCATGGCTTACGATGAACTTCTCGCCCATACCTCATCACCTGTCCTCTCCCCCTTTTTACATCAGACCATGTGATAGGCTTTCGCACTACCTGCTCTTACCTCTCTCCACCATGGGCCGGGCGCTCAGAGCTTCAGATCGACGGTCTCCACCTTGCCGTCCTTATCGATGTGCTCGATGAATATGGGCGCGCTGTCGCCCTTGCCGGAGGACTTGATGACCTCGCCGGCCAGCTGGATCATGTCCATGGGGTTCACCGCCGCCTCGGGAGGGAAGGCGCCCTTGAGGGTGATCTTGCCCTGTCCCATCGCTATCGCACCCATGGCGGCGGGGATGCCCGTGCCCTCGCCCATGCCCATGCCGCTGGAGGACATCTGGAAGATATAGGAATGGGGGTCGCCGTCCTTGCGCCCCTTGATCACGATCTTCAGGCAGCCACGCGGGAAGTCTATACCCGCTTCTGCGAGCAGCCCGTCCCGGCGGGAGATGACGAAGGCCACCGCGAACTCGCGCGGGATGATCATCTGGCCCTGCACCTCCAGGGGCTCGTCCGAGGTGAGGCCCAGCCTGACCATGCTCTTTATGAGTTCCGCGTAGGAGACCGGGATGACCAGGCCGAGGTTGGTCACCCGCTTTATGCCTTTGATGTACTTGGGGAGGGTGATGGTCTCGGGGTGGGGATAGCCGTAAACGGGGTAGGTGCCCACGTCCCGGAAGTCGGTCTCCTCCTCCAGGGCCCTGCCGCTCTCCTCGAAGAGCCTGACCGTCTTGTATTCGCCGTCGAGGAACATGGGGATGTCGATCTCCATGGAATGGAAGCGGTGCTTGATCACCGCCGGGCCCTCCACGTCCTCGCCGCCGTGGGCATGGTAGATGTCCACGGAATCCACCTGGTCCAGCAGGGTTTCCGCCGTGAACTTCACCAGCAGGTTGGCCATGCCGGGTGAGCTGCCCATGCCGATGAGGGCGGATATGCCCGCATCCTTGGCCTTGCCGTCCATCTCCAACATGATCTCGGTGGCGTCCAGGTCGTCGCAGATGTCCACGTAGTCGATGCCCGCCGCGATGGCCGCCTCGAGGATGGGAGGGCCGTACTTGTAGAAGGGGCCGACGCAGTTGAGGATGACCGACGCGCCGGCGATGGCATCGCGCAGGCTGGCGGGGTCGTCCGCGTTGAGCTCCACCGCCTTCACCTTGTCGGGGCCCAGCTCGGAGGAGAGCTTGCGGGCCGCCTCGATATCTTTGTCCGCTATTACATACTCATCGAAGTATGCGGTTATGGCCAGGGAGCGCACCGCCGTGCTGCCCACTGCGCCGCATCCGCCCAGGATCACCAGTTTAGACATTTTCTACCTCCCGTCGCTTTCTCAATACAAGACCTGAACCGAAGAGCTTACGTATCTATTTCAGCTATTCCATGAATAGCGGGCTTCCCGCGGTATTCCTTGCCGATTGCAGGGCTCGTCCAACCCGACCGGTCACTCTCATCTCCGCTTTCCGGTGTGACCGTTCCGTCTTCCCGCATCCAGTGAGGCTCCATATAAACACCGTCCCTATTCTTTGCTTGCAGGCTCTTTAGCGTTCTGTAGAAACATCTCGGAGAGCTTCACGACTATATCCATGGCCTTGCGCAGATCGAAGGCCTGCGAGTCCTCCAGCCACTGGATCTCCATCCCTTCCACCAATCCCAACAGCATGCATGCCAGATAATATGAATCCACCGGCGGAAGCAGACCTTCCTCGATCCCTTGAGAAACGATCTCCTCCAACTTCTTCTTGATCTCGTTGTTATTGAGGTGGAGCCTTTCCACGTATTCGGAGGAGAAGGCCTCCAACTCCTCGGCGCGCATCTTCCAGGAGAGCTTGGTGTAGTCGCGGTGGCGGTAATGGAGATCGACTATCTCGTTGCCCAGCCAGTACAGCTTCTCCAGCGCGCTCCCCCTTTTCTCTGCGGCCTCCCTGACCAGCTCCATGAATTCATTGTGCGACTCCTGGACCAGCGAGAAATACAGCTCCTCTTTGGACTTCCAATACCAGTAGAGGGTCCCCTTGCCGAATCCCGCCTCCATGGCGATCTCCGCCATGGTGGTCTTGTGGTAGCCTTTCGAGGAAAATACTTTGAGGGCCGCCCGTTTAAAGGCCTGCTCCCTCTCGTCTTTCG
>CAYHAT010000303.1:0-4685 GCA_964354675.1 uncultured Actinomycetota bacterium
CGAGAACGCGCTGGCGGATATGACCAACCTCGGTTCGCTGAACACCCTCGACGCCGTGCAATTCGCGCGTGATGAATCCTTGAAGATCTTCAAGCTCAACCGCATTAACCTGGATAGACACGTCCCGATCCCCGGCAACGGTAGCCACGTAGCTCACCCTATCTAGTGCGGCAACGGCCTCGGCTACCTGCATTACTTTGCCGGGCGTCACCTCAATAGCTACGTCGGCCGCGATGGCATATCCCAGCTCCCTAGGGTTCACCACTGCGGTGACTCTTATCACGCCTCTCTTGGTGAGCCTACGTATCCTGTTGCCTACGGTTCTTGCTGAGAGATAGCCCAACCGGCGTCCTATCTGCGTGCACGGCATTCTCCCGTCCTCTTGCAGAAGGGCTACGATAGCGCGGTCTACCTCATCTACTCTCGCTCTCTTCATCAATCGTTCCAGCTTTCCAAGATGTCATGCATATTATAGCACTTTACTGTAGAAATGTCAAGATATGTGCCAATTTGTTTCCAAAATGGAAACCCAGAGGCCCAGTAGACCCTATGTTGGAAGGCATCACGCTCAACCAAAGGGTTCAGGGTCTGACAGTAGCGGTGGTCGGGGGCTATCTGTGGGGCGTCAGCAGCGGGGCAGCAACTGCGCGTCCGTCTGCTGGAGAAGCGCAAAGCTGGTGTCTTCACCGAGCTGGCCGAGCTGCAGAAGGAGGGCTAACTCACCAACCGAACATTTGAGCTGGGGAGTTTCAAGTTGGCCGTTTTGAGGAATATTAACTTGGCCTTGACATTGGCCAGCCGTTTGTGTAGAATGGATCATCGAGCCTGGGCAGGCGATCCACTGAGCGGGGTGGAGTGCGAGGACTGGCCGGAGGCCGAAGTACGCGAGACAGGTGAGATGGGCTTACGGTAGGGATCAACGATTCGGGGGAGGAGCACTCCGGATAGAGTCGTCGACAGGTTCAAGCTTTGAGCCAGAGGCCGGGACCCTAGCCTGCTCTTCTTGCCATTCGTGAGCGTTTGCAGGAGGCAAGTCGGCTCGTGCCACTGCTTGCTGGCCGCATTTGAAGGAGGGCATGTTGAAGGCAATCGTCAAATGCGAGGAGGGTGATGGCTTCGTTGATCTGAGGGAAGTAGAAGAGCCAGAGCCTGGACCTGGTGAGGTCAAGATCGAAGTGCACGCGGCCGGCATATGCGGGTCTGACTTGCACATTCTGCATGGCGACATCAGCATCCCCATGAGGGTTCCGGTAGTCTTAGGACACGAGTACTCTGGTGTCATTGTCAAGCGCGGCGCAGGCGTAAGCGGCTGGGCGGAAGGCCAACGTGTCACCGCCGAGAACTCTAGAAGCGTCTGCGGACGCTGTGAATACTGCATGACAGGCCACTACAACCTGTGCTCCGAGCGGTTAGCGACCGGATACGCGTTTGATGGCGCCTTCGCGGCCCATTGCATTTCTCCTCAGGAGAGACTCCACGCGCTCCCAAGAACCGTCGACTTCCACTCGGCTGCTTTGTCCGATCCATCGGCTTGCGCCTATAGAGCGACCGTCGAGATGGCAGAGGTGTAAGCCGGCGAGACGGTCTTGGTCACTGGTCCCGGCCCCATGGGACTGTTTTGCAGTCAGTATGCAACCATGTCAGGCGCCAGGGTCATCATCACAGGGACTGCTGCTGACAAGGAGCGCCTAGCGCTCGCGAGGAGTCTGGGGGCGGATATCACAATCGACGTCGATTGCTCGGCAGCGCTGCTTGTCATGGAGGAGTTCACAGGAGGTAAGGGAGTAGAGGTAGTCCTAGAATGTGCGGGTGCCGGTGCGGCGGCCGCGCTGGGTCTCAAAGCGGTGAGAAACGGGGAAGATTCGTGCAAGTAGGTCTGTTTGGGAAGCCCGTCGAAATCGATCTCGATCAGGTCGTAACCAATGAAGTCTTCCTCATGGGAAGCTTCAGTCAGAAGTACTTGGCATGGGAAAGGGCAATCGACTTGGCCGCGAGGGGCAAGGTACAGGCCAAGCCCCTCATAACGGACGTCCTTCCCCTCTCCGAATGAACGAGAGGCTTCCAACGATTTGAGTCTGGCGAGGCAATCAAGGTGGTTTTTGAGCCCCAACGGGTCTAGCCCGCAGTAGAAGACAGCTCGAGCGCCTTCGCGAACCAGGCACCGTTTGCCGATGGAGAAGTCCATGTCTTGGCTCCACGGAGACGGCACCGGTGTGGGGCGAGGGATGCGGCTGGAACGACAGAGCCCCTTGATCGGCAACAGGGGTTCTGCCTTATCGCGGCAGCGCGGTTGTCGGTAGGATGCCTGTTGAGACATTGGTTCATTATTGGCTCTGTGATCGGCGATTTCTTGGCCTGAGGCAGGGCTAGTCGACATAAGGAAGGGGGATAACGCCATGCCTGCCAATGTGATAGATTCGCTATTCTTTCGTGATCAGTTCGGCACCGAGGAGATGCGGAGTGTTTTCGACGACCAGAACCTTCTACAATGCTGGCTAGATGTGGAGGCGGCTCTCGCACGGGCAGAAGCGAGGTTGGGGATCATCCCCATCTGGGCCGCGGAGGATATTCAGCGGCACGCTAAGGCAGAGGAGATGGAGTTAGGAGCCATCAAGGAGGGCATTGACGCCACATTTCATCCGATCGTTCCCTTGATCCGCGAGTTGCAGAGGCACTGCGACGGTCAGAGTGGCCAGTACATCCACTGGGGGGCGACAACCCAGGATATCATGGACACGGCTCTGGTTCTCCAGCTGAGGGATGTACATTCGATCTTCTTGCGCGACCTGCGAGAGTTGGAGTGGGTCCTTCTAGACTTATGCGAGACGCACAAGGAAACCATCATGGCCGGGCGCACGCACGGCCAGCAGGCGCTCCCTATCACCTTTGGATACAAGGTAGCGGTTTGGCTGCGAGAGAACCGTCGCCATATAGAACGCTTAAAGGCCTGCGCGCCCCGACTTATGGTGGGGCAATTTGCGGGCGCTGTGGGCACCCTGGCCAGCCTTGGCGAAGTGGGGCTAGAGGTGCAGCGGCTCATGATGGAAGATCTGGGTTTGGGTGTCCCGGATATCGCCTGGCATACCGCCCGCGATTGTCTGGCCGAGTTCGTAGCCATTGCAGGGATGATCGCCGGGACCCTGGGCAAGATGGCTGGTGAGGTGATCCGTTTGCAGAAGACCGAGGTTGCTGAGGTGGAGGAGCCCTTTGTGGCGGGCAAGGTAGGCAGCAGTACCATGCCACACAAGAGAAACCCGATGGTCTGTGATGCCGTGGTGGGTCTAGCTCGGGTCATACGTCAAACTGTGTCCTTGGCTCTGGAGACCATGACTCAGGAGCATGAGCGTGACATGACGGCCTGGCAAGCGGAATGGGAGTTCATACCTCGGGTTTGCATCCTCACCGCGGCTGCTCTACGTCAGACGACATACGTAATGGGTGGGCTCAAGATCAATGCGCATGCCATGAAGCGCAACCTCGATGCCCTGAAAGGATTGATGATGTCCGAGGCGGTGATGATGAGGCTAGCGAAACAGGTGGGTCGACAAGAAGCACACGACATTATCTACAAGGTTAGCATGGCCGCTTTCGAAGAGGGGACTTCGTTTCGGGAGGGGCTCCTAGGCGAGCCTGCGGTGACGGACTGTCTTACGGAGACGGAGATCGATGAGCTGCTAGAGCCTAATAACTATCTAGGGCTGGCACGCTATTTTGCGGATGCGGTCTGCGCTCAAACGCGGCGGGATCGCGTTGCTGAGGAGTTGCATTGATTGGGTGAGAACCAGAGGGGTGTAGGCGTGTTCTGCAACAATCCGGGGGCGGGAGCCACCTCCCGCCTCGCAGAATTCACCAGCACGCTTCGCTATGAGGATCTGACAGCGGAGGTCATCCAGCGGGCCAAGTTTCTCCTTTTGGATCTCTTGGGAGTGGCCCTCCGCGGAGGAGTCTCCAGTGCCTCCAGCCAGATAGTGCGAGACGTGATTGCTGACCTTATACCCCGGGGGCCAGCCACGCTGATAGGGGCACATCTACGGAGCTCAGCTCCTTACGCTGCTCTGGGCAACGGTGTAGCAGCACATTCTTTGGAGCTTGATGATGTTGAGAATACTTCGTCTGTCCATCCGGGTGCGGTGGTCTTTCCTACTGCCTTGGCGGTAGCCGAGCAGTTACGAGTGCCTCCTACAGAGTTCTTCCCCGCGGTGATAGCGGGCTATGAGGTGATGATTCGCTTGGGCGAGGCCCTCAACCCTGCTGAAGTCTACGCCAGGGGGTTCCACCCCACGGCTATTTGCGGGGTCTTTGCTGCGGCCGTGGCCTCGGGTCGCTTATTGGGACTGGACTTTGGTCAAATCACCTCCGCCCTCGGCATTGCTGGGAGCATGGCAAGCGGTTCCATGGAATACCTATCCGATGGGGCTTGGACCAAGCAATTGCACCCTGGCTGGGCGGCCCACGCTGGGATAGTCGCTTCTTTGCTGGCCCGGGCCGGCTTCATAGGCCCCCGGCAGATCGTAGAGGGGCGATTGGGCTGTTTGCACAACTACTCCCTTCACGCAGATCTGGGTAAGGTCAACGAGGGGCTGGGGGAGCGATACGCAATCCTGAGGACGGCTGTCAAGGTCCACGCGTGCTGTCGATATAGTCACGCGGGTATCGACTGTCTACTAGCCATTGTGCATGATGAT
>CAYHAT010000304.1:0-4677 GCA_964354675.1 uncultured Actinomycetota bacterium
CCGCCCAGGCGGCGGCAGGCCTTGCCTCCATGCGTCTCCCCCTGGCCGGGGTGCAGGGAACGGAACCGTCGGCAGCGCTGCTCAAGGCTTTCCTGGTAAACGGCGCGGTGGACATGGCACCCGGGCAGTATGGGGACCAGGCACTCGAGATACCTCCCGCCCCCAACGCAGTGGAGGGCTGGGGCAGGCTGGACCTGGATGCCTTCTCGCGCACGGGCTCCTGGGTTAAAGTCCTGGACGACAAGGAAGGCATGCGCTTGGGAGAGTCGCGCGTCTATCGCATCGAGGTGACATCGGGGAGTGAACTGCGGGTGACCCTGGCATGGTCGGATTACCCCTCGCTGCCCGAGGCCCGCCTCCACCTGGTGAACGACCTCGACCTGCGGCTGCTCGACCCGGATGGGAACATCTATTATCCCAACGGCAGGAGCTCGCGGGACCCCCTGAACAACGTGGAGAGGGTGGTCTTGGATATCTCCGAAAAGCCGGGAGACTACACCATCGAGCTCGGGGCCTGGAACACCCCGTTCTCGCCCCAGCCATTCGCCCTGGTTGCCCAGGTCCTGTGAACTCTGGAGGCGCTCCAGCCCCGGGCTTGAAGAGTTCAGGCATGATATTCAGGCATAATATAAAGTGATGGTTGTTGTTTGGTCGTGATGCATGGGGGAGAAAAATGACCGGAGATCATGGGCGCGAAACCGGTTCGGGATCTGTTTACCACGCACTGCGCGAGTTCCTCGACCGCTTTCCATTGGGATTCCCGGCCACCGCATCCGGAGTGGAGATAGAGATACTGCGAAGACTCTTCACCCCGGAAGAGGCGGAGGCCGCGGTGCTGCTCTCGCCGCTGCCGGAGGAGGTCGAACAGATCGCCGGGCGCGCCGGCCGAGACCCGCGGGAGTTGGAGGAAAGGCTGGATGCCATGTCCCGCAAGGGCCTGGTTTTTCGCACCCGCCTCGAGGGAAAAGCCCGCTACAACACCGCTCCCTACATGATCGGTTTGTACGAGTATTCCGTGGAGATGATGGACGAGGAACTGGCCTCGCTCTACCGGGAGTACTACGAGTCGGCCTACTTGGATGAGATGGCGGCGAGCGGCATCCCCGGTTTTCGGGTTTTCCCCGTCGGCGAACACATAGAGGCGGACATGACGGTCTATCCCTTCCTCGACCTGGTGGGGGAGGTGAAGGCGGCGCGGGTGATATCGGTGGCCGACTGCATCTGCCGCAAGGAGGCGCGCCTCACGGGCGGGGGATGCGACCACCCGCGGGAGACCTGCCTGAGCTTCGGGGCCGCGGCGGAGTACTACATCGAGAACGGTATCGGGCGCGAGATATCGGCCGAGGAAGCCATCGAGATACTGCGGGAGGCCGACAGGTCCGGCCTGGTCCATGCCGGGGTCAATACCAAGCATCTCTCCAATATCTGCAAC
The DNA here is from genome assembly GCA_964354675.1 of uncultured Actinomycetota bacterium. Taxonomy (GTDB): domain Bacteria; phylum Actinomycetota; class Geothermincolia; order Geothermincolales; family RBG-13-55-18; genus SURF-21. Next base: position 1,433 of record CAYHAT010000304.1, read on the forward strand.
TGCTGCCCCTGCTGCTGCGCCTCCATGAAGGGGATCGTCCAGAGGGGATTGGACAAGCACCTGTTCATGAACGCCCTTTTCGAGGCGATCGTGGACGGGGAATCGTGCAACGCCTGCGGGGATTGTGTCGAACGCTGTCCCGTGGGGGCCGCCACCCTGGGGGAGGTCGCTGCTGTGGACAGGGACAGGTGCCTGGGATGCGGGCTGTGCGCCGCAGTCTGCCCGGGCGATGCCATCACCGTATCCCTGAGGGAGGACCGCGCGGAGCCCTTCGACCGTGTGCTGAATATGGGTATGGCTATCATGCAAGGAAAAAACCAGCGTAAGACCCGGCACAGGAGCGGCTAATAACGGTTATTCTCCCTTCCCGGTCCTCTTCTTCAGCTTCTCCAGGGCGCGGTAGGCCTCTTGCCTGATATCCATGTCGCCCTTGTCGACCAACGCCTGCAACACCTCCGCAGCTCCCGAGTCCCCCACCTGGCCGAGTGCCTCAACGGCGTTGATGCGCACCGAGCTGCCCTCGTCGCTGAGCAGTTCGAGGAGGTGCAGTGAAGCGCGGGGTTCCCCGATCTGACCCAGAGCCTTTGCTGCCGCAGCGCGTACCTCGGCGGAATCGTCCTTGAGGCTGGAGATCAGCGGACCGGAAGCGATGGGGTCACCGATCTCCCCCAGCGCCTCGACGGCGCCCAGGCGTACTACGTCGCTCTCGTTTTTCAATGCCGTAATGAGCGCCCCGGTGTTATCGCCCCTCTTCAGAGACCCGGCCGCTTCCCTGCGCACCAATGCCTCGCTGTCATGCAGGGCTGCGAGCAACGGGTCCACAACCTCCGGGCCGCCGATCCTGCCGAGCGCCTTGGCGGCCGAAGCCCTGACGGTCATCCAGCTGTCTTTGAGCTCCTCGACCAGAGGGCCTATCGCCCCCGCGTCCCCGATCTCCCCCAGGGCCTGGGCGGCGTCCCTGCGCACGTATTCGTCCTCGTCCTTGAGGGAGGCTATAAGAGGCTGGACCGCTCTTGCATCGCCGAGCTTTCCCAGGGCCTCGGCTGCGGCCGCCCTGACGATGAGCCATTCATCCGAAAGCGCCGCGAGGAGGGGCTCCACCGCCTTTGCATCTCCGATTTCGCCCAGGGCTTCCGCGGCGGTCGCCCTTTTCTCCTCGTTCTTATCACCCAAGGCTTTGATGAAACGATCGACCGCTCCTTTTTTCTTTAACTTCTTAGGATCTAACTTGAAAAGCGCCATGCTCATCAACCGCCTTAAGATAAATAGTTCAAAGAACGCTGACTTATACCTCTTATACAGTCGCGTGTTTCCATACCCCTAGCACCGATACTGATTATACTCGTTTTGCTGCCGGGACGGGGGACTTGCGGAACGTTGTGATAGCGAGTCAAAGAGCCCTTTCTGCAATAAGCTCGGGGTGAGAAAAGAAGCTCGTAAGAAGTGGTGCGCCCGGAAGGACTCGAACCTTCAACCTTGGGATTAAGAGTCTGATTTTACACTGATTCTCCATGTTTTACCATGTTTCTCCCCGTTGCGTTGAGGATACTATAATACCAGCTAAATGCACCTAACAATGTTCTTGTCTGTCTCTTCGAGGGTTAGTACGTTTTTGTATGTTGCGCCCGAGCGAGCGGTATATGAGCGGTATCAATACAAGCATATTCTGGGAGTTTTAAGGAAGTAGTTATCTGGCATCAATTACATTTTCCCTCACTGCATCGTGACCCAACGGCGAGTCATTGTCTGGATTAGAAGATCAGGGTATCTCTCAGTTCTTCTTTATCTCTCCTCTCCTCCTAGATCCCAGATCACCCCCCCTATCTTTTCCCCTGAGAAGAGACTCATCGGGCGCTAGGACGCCTCTTTGTGCGCCGCGCAGCGCAGCTCTTCCCTCGAGGTCCCGCGCAAAGGACCTCGGGCGCCACCTCCACCGGGGCCCACGGCGAAACGATCGCGATGAAGGCGCCCCGCGGGCCCCGGTCACGCACCGCCGGCGAGCTCCCGGACCTGGCGCTTGAGCGCACGCACCAGGCCCTAAGCCCCGCCGGCCGCCGCCGCAGTCAAGCGGCCTTCTTTCTCCACTTTCATCCCGCAACTGCGCCCGGGCGCAATAGGAAATATTGGGCGCCCTACCCCTTTGCGCTTCCTGGCGTGCGGCGCAAAACGCGTATTGCACTCCAGGAGGCTAAAGGCGCAGCAAGATCCCGCTTTGCATAACGCCGACATATATCATGAAATACCTTCTATCTATATAGCCACGCCCCCATGACAGCGCCTCTATCGCTCTGTCATGCGCATCATCTCCCCTCCGGCCAGGCGCGTATCTACGCCCTGGCCGTCCGGGACGCAGGCGGTCCCGCGCCGCCGGCGCCCGGGACCGCAAACGAGGACCTGGCGCTCGGCCACTCCCCAGGCCCTCGGGGCGCTCCTCCCCCAGGCGCAAGACCGGCGCCCCTGGGGTCGGCGGTCCCGGCGCATCCTCGGGGCGCCGGCCCTCCCCCCTCGGAGGCCGCAGGCGCGGTGGCCTCCCCGCGGCAAGAAAACGCTTCCCGGGAGGCTCCCACCGGCGCCGTCGTCTCTCCCGCCGGCCGCGCCGCCGGCGGGCCGCGTTCCTATCCCCCGTGGCTGGCAAGATAAAAAGAGCTCCTCACAAGAATCTGTGGGTCGTTTGCTGCATCGGCAGGTCTCCCATTACATGGTAGAGGGCAAGCTGAAAGGCGGCAAAGGTGCTGTAGCCGTATGCCCTCTGGCTCACCACCTTGGCCCACGCCCGGGCCCCTCCCCCCTCGCCAGGCGCCGCAGCGCCGGCACGCTCGGGGGGGCACCGGGCGGAGGGCTCGCCATGTCCTCATGCTCCCCTCCCCCCGCAAGGGGCCGCACCTGGCGGGGGTCGCCAGGTTCCCACGCTCCCCTCTCCCCCACCGGCGAGATCTCAGCGCCCCTCCCCTATCGCCTTAAAATCGACAACTTATTCCTGCAAAAGGTTACATTCTCAGCCGCAGGTTAAGGGAAGATCTTCTTACCGGCCGTATCAGGCTTTTCTTGGCTATTCCTGTAGACGTATTCACCACCGGCTGTCCTCATGTTTGGGAACTTGGTTCCTTCTGATGTCGCAAAGCTATTCCAATCTGAAGAAAACTGAAAAATTACAGGGTCATAATGATTTTCATACCCTCCACTTGTGTAATCCCCCATTTCTCACATCAAATAGCAAGGATTCCTACCTTGTATTGCTGAAATAT
>CAYHAT010000305.1:0-4652 GCA_964354675.1 uncultured Actinomycetota bacterium
GATCGGAGCCCATGTCGGTCCGGGCACGGCCGGGATAGGTTTCTTCCCCGTCGAGATGGATGGATAGCATGGCTGTTCCGGATTATCAGAGCATTTTCTTGATAACAATATGTTGAGCCGTCGGCCACAGGAAAGGGGATGGGAAGGATGAGAAGGAAACTGCTCATATCTCTTGTCATAACGTTCGTATTGGCGGGGGTTGTAGCCACTCTTGCCGGCTGCGGAACGGATTCTACCCAGGAAGCTTACAACACTGACGTAGAGAACCTGAAGACGGCTGTCGCGGGGATGACAGAATCCAGCACTTACGAAAGCATCGATAACTTCCAGGTCGCTGTCGCAGAGGTACAGGCCGCTTACGACTCCGTGGTCACCTCGGCGCAGGCGGCCGGCAAGAAGATCACTGACCTTCAGGATGCGTTTGGCGGCCTGAAGGCGGCCATAGGCAATGTCACCAGCGACCAGTCGCTGGAGCAGAAGGTGGATGCCATAAAGGCAGCCGTAGAGGATCTGAGCAACGCGATCAAAGCGATCTCCCCAACGGGAACGGTTCCAGGCAGCTAGACCGGCAGCCAGCTGTGCCCGCAGCATCACGAAGACATACGGATTGATAGCAGACGATGCGGGGTGCGGCACGTCTGCCTCTGCCAGTTAGTAGTGGAAAGGTGATGGAGCGCGGACGCAGAATACAAAGGCAGGGAAGGGTTTTGATGAACGAAAACCTGATTGGAGAAAGCGGACAAAGGAGGTAAGAGATGGAGGAGAAAGGTTACGGGTGGATGATCTTCTCATCGATCATCCTGGTGATCGCGGGCATCTACAATTTCTTCTGGGGGATCACGGCGCTGGCCAAGGATGAGTACTTTATCAGCCAGGTGCTCTTCGCCAACCTCACCTTCTGGGGATGGTTCTACCTCATCCTGGGCATCATCGGGACCTGCGCAGGGTTCGCCATCCTCGCCAAGCAGCAGTGGGCACGCTGGTTCGGGGTGATATGGGCCGGCGTGAACATGGTGTTGATGTTCATAGTCATCTGGGCTTACCCGTGGTGGGCGATCATGATCATCACCCTCGACTTGCTGGTCATCTATGGCCTTGCCTCATACGGCGGCCGCGAGGAAGAGCTGGCGGCATAGGAAGACAAAGCGCGGCGGTCTCGCGCCCGACTGGCTACGCCGTGTGTTGCTAGCGGATCCTATTTCTGTTGGGACCTTCTGCACCGGGAGGTGAACAGAGGGTTCTTCCGTGCATGGCTGAACTCGCTGATATCATATCAGCGGCATGCTTTGCACCCGAAAGACCACGATGAAGTATGGCTACTCTTACGTGTAGATGCTTTAATTGTGTGTAAAGAACTTGCGTCATCTGGCGGCTCTAAGACATGTAGATCGCAGACCAGCGGATCGGCCGTAGGTGTAGCAATGCCATGTTGGGGGAAAGGAGAGGAGATGGAGGATACCGAGATACGAGAGGTGGCAGGAATGGTCTCCAGACTGTGGTGGATCGAGCTGCTCTTGGGTATCATCTGGATCATCGTATCCCTGGTCATCCTGCAGTTCGAGGAGTCCTCGCTCACTACCATAGGAGTGATCGTAGGCATCATGTTTCTGTTCGCGGGCCTGCAGCAGTTCTTCGTGGCCTACATAGCCGAGGGATGGAGGTGGCTGTGGATCGTCTTCGGCGTCCTGTTCATGATCGCGGGCATCGTTGCTCTGGTCTATCCCAAGAACACCTTCGCGGCATTGGCCGACGCCCTGGGCTTTCTCTTCCTGATGGTGGGGATCTTCTGGATCATCGAGGCCTTCATGACCAAGGATACGAATGCGCTGTGGTGGATGGGGCTGGTGTCGGGGATATTAATGGCCATCCTGGGCTTCTGGGCGGCGGGCCAGTTCTTTTTCACCAAGGCTTACACCCTGCTCGTCTTCGCCGGCGTCTGGGCCTTACTCACCGGCATCACCGATATAATCAAGGCCTTCCAGATCAAGAAGCTGGGAAAGATGGTGGCCAGCTGAGGTGAGGGCCCGTTAAGCGGAGAGACCGAACAAGCCCCGGGAGAGTCTGGCGGTTTATTCGGCTGATGGATTACATGGATACGTGCTGTCGGAATGCTTGACCTTGGAAGGCAATAAAGAAGAGGAGGAGCGGTATGGAACTCGGACCTGTAGACGTGGTGATCATCGCCTTCGGCGAGCCTGCCTTCGACGGCAGCGTGCTCGAGGAACTGGAGAAGCGCGCCGGGGAGGGGACCATACGCGTCCTCGACGCCATGGTGATCGCAAAGGGTGAGGACGGACTGGTGGTCACGCTGGACCTGGAGGACCTTCCCGCGGAGGACGCCGCGGCCCTCGGCTTCATCGAGACGGGGACGCGCGGGCTGTTCGACTCCGAGGACGCCGACATGCTCATCGAGGGCATGGTGACCGGCTCCGCCGTAATGGCGCTGGCCATCGAGCACACCTGGGCCATCGGCCTGCGCAGAGCGCTGGAGAAGGTCGGAGCGGATGTCGCCCTGACTTTCCGCATACCGGCCCCGATCATGGAAGACGCCCTCACCGAGCTGGGCGTGGAGTAAGGGAGGCTTCTGATGCCAAGAGTTATGAGAGCAATGGCCAGGACAGCGGTGGTCGCCGGTACCGCCACGGCGACCCGCAACGCGGTGGACCGCCGCCAGGCGGACAAGAACGTGGCAGCATACTCACAGGCGGAGCAGCAGGCCTACGCGCAGCCGGCGCCCCCGCCGCAGGCGCCCCCCGAGGGCATGGACGACAAGCTGGCGCAGCTCGAGCGCCTGGGGCAGCTGAAGGCGCAGGGGATCCTCTCGGAGGAGGAGTTCGCGGCCCAGAAGGCGGCCATCCTGGGGTAGAACCTCGTCCCGCCGTGCGATCGCGTCCGGAGTGAGGCGCACCTGCTTTGGGAAGCCGGGTGCAAGGTCGAGAGCCCCTGTTCGGGAACAAAGGCAGTGCCTTAAGTAAGCGCGAATATTCAAACGTCCCGTCGTTATGTCGTGTCACTTCACGAGGGGGTAAGCTGATGAACGGTAGATGTTGGACTGCAGCGCTGGTGATTATAGCATTATCGGTGGTCTCCATCGGGTGCGGGGGCACGAAAGGCGGTACGGGAGGGCGGATCGAGGGCGTGAACTGGGCGCTCGAGTCCTATAAGGACCGGGGTGCCATGAACGGCATTGCCGGCGATATCAGCATCGACGCCCTCTTCGAGGGTGGCATGGTGAGTGGCAATTCGGGCATCAATACATATTCCGCCCCTTACGAGACGTCCGGTTCGAGTCTGACCATAGGACCGGCAGTGACGACGATGATGGCGGGTCCGGAAGAAATCATGGCCGTGGAGCAGGCTTACCTCGCCGCCCTGCGGCAGGCCTCGTCCTATACCGCAAAGGAGGACAGCCTCACCATCTTCGACGCAGATGGCAGCGAGCTGCTCAGTTATATGAAGGAAGAGGCTCCCGCTTTGACCGGGGCGACCTGGAGTGTGACCGGTTACAACAACGGCAAGCAGGCGGTGGTTTCCACCATCGCCGGCTCCGAGCTGACCGCCGTCTTCTCCGAGGACGGGACCATAGCGGGCTCAGGAGGGGTAAACACCTTCAGTGGAGCTTATAAGGCGGAGGGCGACACTATCTCCATCGGCCCACTGGTCACCACCCTCATGGCCTCCGGCGACCCTGCCCTCATGGAGCAGGAGACGGCCTACCTGGCGGCGCTGCAGAGCGCGTCCCGGTTCAGCATCAAGGGAGATGAGCTGGAGTTACGCCGCGAGGACGGCGCCCTCGCCGTTACTTTCGTGATGAAGAAAAGCCCGTGACGGTTGAGGAGTCGATTTGTCCACCACACGGCGTTCGGTTAAGCGCGGTGACGGCCGGCGCGGCCTCTCACGCAAGGAGGAAAGTGCTGCGCAGAGTCCCGTGACCCGTAAGGGTCTCAAGACTCCGCGGGCTGCCGCAATCGCCGGGATCATCTTCTCGGTGCTCCTGGCGACGAGTATCCTGCTCATCAGGCCTTCCATCTCCTCGGATACGGCCGAGGCCGGGAAATGGCTCAGCGATGGCGGCCGCAGGACGGCGGTCATCGTCGCCATCAATCTCATACCCTTCGCGGGTATCGCCTTCCTCTGGTTCATCGGCGTTATACGCGACCGCCTGGGCGAACGAGAGGACAGGTTCTTCGCCACCGTATTCCTGGGCAGTGGGTTGCTTTTCATCGCGATGCTCTTCGCGACGGCGGCGTTAGCCGTCGGCATGTTGGCGAGCTTCCATGCAGCGCCCGGCACCACCGCGGAAACCGAGCTGTGGGATCTCGGCCGCCAGATGACCTTCGCGTTCCTGAACGTCTTCGCGATGAGGATGGCGGCGGTGTTCCTCATCTCCACGTCCGCCATCGCCTTGCGCACCGCGGTCATCAACCGCTGGCTGGCTTTCCTCGGCCTGGCCATCGCCCTGGTGCTGCTGGTCGCTGCGAGCTCCGTGCCGTTTATAAATCTGCTCCTTCCCTTGTGGATATTCCTGGTAAGCGCGGAGATCCTCATCAACAGCATACGCGAGGGACGTGAGGCAGCGGCGACTCCAGCGCAATGAAGGGCCGGCTCGTTACGGATGCGGGTGCGGAAAGCCCGGTCTGGAGCATGATCGT
>CAYHAT010000306.1:0-4640 GCA_964354675.1 uncultured Actinomycetota bacterium
CGGCGATCCCGCCTCCTCCGTTTTCGATGCGAAATCGACCATGACCATGGGTAATATCTGCAAGGTGATCTCCTGGTACGACAACGAGTGGGGCTTTTCCAACCGCCTGGTGGACCTTCTGGGCATTCTCCTACCTTAGCGGGAGGGGGCTATGGCCAAGAAGACGGTCCGGGACATCGACGTCGCCGGTATGAGGGTGCTGGTCAGGGTGGACTTCAACGTCCCCCTTGACGATGCAGGCGGCGTGGCAGACGACACCCGCATCCGGGCCACCCTCCCTACCCTGAAATACCTCCTGGACGGGGGTGCCTCCCTGGTGGTCATGTCCCACCTGGGCCGCCCCAAGGGAGAGGTGGTCGAATCGATGCGCCTCACGCCCGTGGCGGCGCGGCTGCAGGAGCTGCTCGGGGTGGAAGTCCATAAGATGGACGCGGTGATAGGTGAGGAAGTCGAGCAGGCCTGCGCGGAACTCGTGCCTGGGCAGGTGATCCTCCTGGAAAACCTGCGCTTCGAGCCCGGCGAGGAGAAGAACGACCCCGGGTTCGCCGCCGCCCTGGCCCACCTGGGCGACGTGTACGTTGACGACGCCTTCGGCGCCGCCCACCGCGCCCATGCTTCCGTTACCGGAGTGGCGGAGAAGCTGCCGGCGGTGGCCGGGTTCCTCATGGAGAAAGAAGTTCAGATACTGCAGGGGCTCATCGAGGACCCCGCGCGGCCTTTCGTAGCCGTGTTGGGTGGGAGCAAGATATCCGACAAGCTCAAGGTCCTCGGCAGCTTCCAGGAACTGGTGGACATCATGCTCATCGGGGGAGGGATGTGCTTCACCATCTTCAAGTCACAGGGCATGGAGATCGGTAAGTCCCTGTGCGAAGATGACCTCCTGGACGAGGTCGGTGCGGTCATGGAGCAGGCCAAGGAGAAACGGGCCGAGATAAAGCTCCCCGTGGACCTGGTGGCCGCCTCGGAGTTCAAGGAGGACGCAGATAGTCGCGTCGTCGATGCCTCGGAGATACCCGCGGGTTGGATGTGCCTGGACATCGGCCCGCTTACCATAGCGGAATATAAGCAGTCCATCGGGGAGGCCAGGACCATCTTCTGGAACGGGCCCATGGGCGTCTTCGAATGGCAACGCTTCGGGGAAGGGACTCGCGCTGTTGCCGAAGCCATAGCGGGTTCCTCTGCGGTCACTGTGGCCGGTGGGGGAGATACCATCGCGGCTATAGAGAAATACGGACTGGAGGACGGGTTTACCCACATCTCGACGGGCGGAGGGGCATCCATGGAGCTCCTGGAGGGCAAGACCCTGCCCGGTGTGGCCATTCTGCTGGACAAGGACGCGTAAGGGGGTCCCATGAGGAAGCCGCTCATAGCAGGCAACTGGAAGATGTTCAAGGATAATGACCAGGCGCTGGAGCTGGTGCGGGAGCTCGCACCCCTGGTGGAGGCACTGGAGGACGTGGTGGTGGCAATCTGCCCGCCTTTCACCGCCCTCGCCGACGTCTCCCGCCTCATCGCGGAACTCGGCGCCCCTATCGGATTGGGGGCACAGGACGTATACCCCGAGAAGGAGGGGGCTTTCACAGGTGAGATATCTCCCCCCATGCTCAAGGCCCTCGGCGTCGACTACGTCATCGCCGGGCATTCCGAGCGCCGGGAGATAATAGGGGAGAGGGACGAGTTCGTCGCCGCCAAGGTACGCGCCGTCCTCGACGCCGGCATGACCCCCATCCTCTGCGTGGGTGAGACCCTGGAGGAGAGGGAAGCCGGAAAAGCGTCCTCCAAGGTGGAAGGTCAATTAAAGGCGGACCTGGCGGTGGTTGAAGCGGGAGAGATACCCGGCATGGTCATCGCATACGAGCCTATCTGGGCCATCGGCACCGGAAAAACCGCGACGCCCGACGACGCACAGGAGATGAACTCCTTCATCCGACGCTGGCTGGCGGGTGCCTACGGAGAGGATGCCGCATCGTCGGTGCGAATAATCTACGGCGGGAGCGTCAAGCCTGATAACGCCTCTGAGCTCATGTCCATGGAGGACATCGACGGCGCCCTGGTGGGTGGCGCCAGCCTCAAAGCGGCCGACTTCGCAGCCATCGCGAAGTTCAAGCCTTGAATGATGGAAGTTCTCAGTCACGTCCTGGCGTACTCGTGCCAGGCCTTGAGAAGGTTCGACAAGAGCCATTCGTGTATTCTTCACGAGATCGCCACGTCGCATCGCTCCTCGCGACAAGCGTGAAGGCACTGGGCACCGTCGCGCCGCCCTGCGGGCGGCGCTATCGCTTACGCGATGCAACCTATCGAACCGTAGTATTATCTCCGTATTGCACTCTGTGGTAGAATATCTCCCTGTAAAAGGAGGTCGCGAGTAGTGGATATTCTGAAGTACATAATTCTGGGGTTTTTCTTCCTCTCCAGCTTCTCCATGATCATCTTCGTGCTCTTGCACTCGGGGAAGGGAGGCGGGATGTCCAGCCTGTTCGGCGGCGCCTCTATGGGCGGAGCCGCCGGTACCCAGATCGTGCAGAAGAACCTGGACCGCATGACCATCACCAGCGCTATTACCTTTGTCATCTCCACCTTGATCCTGATATTCATCTATAAATAGCCGATGCCGCGACTTCAGGCGGGCCTTCCGATTTTCCCCTGTCGCAGGACTCAGGTCCTTTGATGGGGGCATCGTGAGGCCTTACAGGGGCGGCGCTGGCTGATTGAAAAGGCGGTTCAATAGGGCTGTCTTGTTGACGCATCGCGTTCCCTTGCCGCCCGACTTGAGGGATAATTTCCCTGACGAAGTGTATAATAATGCGATTGGAAGGTGCCGGTAGCGTACCGGACCTGCAACGATTCATGAGAAGAAGGGAGTGGAAGTGTCCAAGCGCCATCTGTTCACATCGGAATCTGTCACCGAGGGACATCCGGATAAAATAGCCGACCAGATCTCCGACGCCATACTCGACGAGGTCTATAAGGACGACCCCTTCGGCAGGGTAGCGGTAGAGACCCTGGTCACGACGGGCCTGGTGGTCGTGGCGGGGGAGATGACCACATCCACCTACGTGGACATACCGTACACCGCCCGCCGCACCATCGAGCAGATCGGGTACACCCGCGCCAAGTACGGCTTCGACTTTGAGACCTGTGGTGTGGTCGTCTCCATCGACCCGCAGTCGTCCGATATCGCACAGGGCGTTGACCACGCCCTCGAGGAGAGGACGGGCGAGGTGGAGGACGACATGCTAGATTCCCTGGGAGCGGGTGACCAGGGGATGATGTTCGGTTACGCCTGCAACGAGACGCCGGAACTGATGCCCATGCCCATCCTCCTTGCGCACAAGCTGTGCCACCGTCTCTCCGAGGTGAGGAAGGCGGGCATACTGCCCTACCTCAGGCCCGACGGCAAAAGCCAGGTGACGGTGGAGTACGAAGACGACAAACCGGTGAAGATCGACACCGTGCTCATATCCGCGCAGCACCGCCCCAACGTGGACATCGAGGAACTGATGAAGCCCGACCTCATCGAGCACGTCATCCACCCCGTGCTGCCGCCGGAGTTGTTCGACCGCAGCCTGCGCGTGCTGGTCAACCCCACCGGCAAGTTCGTGACCGGGGGTCCCATGGGGGACACCGGCCTCACCGGCCGCAAGATCATCGTGGACACCTACGGCGGCATGGCTCGCCACGGCGGGGGCTGCTTCTCGGGCAAGGACCCCACCAAGGTGGACCGTTCCGCCGCCTACGCGGCGCGCTACGTCGCCAAGAACGTAGTGGCGGCCGGGCTAGCGGATCGTTTCGAGCTGCAGCTGGCTTACGCTATCGGAGTGGCGCACCCCGTTTCCGTCATGATCGAGGCCTTCGGGACGGAGAAAGTCGATCTCGTGACCATAGAGGCGCTTATCCGCGAATATTTCGACCTGCGCCCCGCAGCCATCATCAGGGACTTGAAACTGCGCCAACCCTTTTATAAGAAGACGGCTGCCTACGGCCATTTCGGCCGTTTGGACAAGGATTTCGCCTGGGAGCACGCGGACAAGGCGAAGGCGCTGCGCAGCGAAGCCGGCCTGTAATAGATGGCGACGGAACGGGCGGGACAACCCCCGCGCGGTCCTCGTAACCGGCCGGTATCGCGGCGCCGGGAGGTGCATCGAGATGGCGGTTCTTCCCATAAGGACCTTCGGGGACCCGGTACTCAAGGAAAGGTGCATTGAAGTCGAGGAGATAGACTCCGACATCGAGCGCCTGGTCCAGGACCTCATAGACTCCCTGCCCAAGCCCGGCGGAGCTGGGCTGTCGGCCAACCAGATCGGTGTGGTCAAGAGGGTTTTCATCTTCGAGAACGCGGGTGAGTTCGAAGCCTGCATCAACCCGCGCATCATCTCCTCTTCCGAGGAGACCGAGGAGGATGTGGAAGGATGCCTCAGCCTTCCCGGCGCGGTGATGCCCGTTGCAAGGCACATAGCGCTGGAGCTGGAATACAGCGATCTGGAGGGTGAGACGCGGCGGGTCCAGGCCGAGGGGTTCATCGCACGTATCTTCCAGCACGAACTCGACCACCTGGATGGAAAGCTCATCCTGGAGCGGACCGACCGCGAAAGCCGCGTCGAGGCACTGCAATTCCTCCAGTGCGAGGAACCACCGCCACG
>CAYHAT010000307.1:0-3212 GCA_964354675.1 uncultured Actinomycetota bacterium
TGCACCGGGTGGGCACCGCGAGCGCGGGCGCCGCGGTGGGCTTCACCTTCCTGGGCCTTGCTTTCGGCACCGCAGGGGTTGCCCTGGTGGCCGCGGTGGGCTGGGCCCTGGCGCGCCTGCTGGGAGGGGAGCGCTCCCTGGAGTGGACGGTGCGCGCCTTCTGCCTCGCCTACACCCCCACCCTCATCTTCGCGGTGGTGGGGCTGATCTTCAACCTGGCGGCCGGCTGGAACACCGCCATCGCTTTCGGGGTGACCGGGGTGCTCTGGGCCCTGCTCCCCGTCATCGCCATCCTGCGCGAGATGACCGGGGAGAAGCTGGGAGCCAGCCTGGCCATCTCCACCCTCTGCGGGGGCTTGATCCTTTGCGGCTGGGCCCTGGTGGGGATATAGGGGGAGTGGGCTCATGATGGATACTACGGCGCGCGACAGGGTCTTCAGCGGCCTGGTCATCACGTTCTGCTTCGCCGTCCTGGCCTGGCTGAACGGCCGCTACGTCGGGGTCGGGGGAGGCCAGGTGGCCCTCTATTCTCTGCTTGGCCTGGCCCTGGCACTGGCCTGCCTGGCCGGCCTGGCCGGCCTGGTCCTCGCATCCGACGCTCCCCTGCGCCGGGAAGCGGGTTGGCCCGGGGCCCTAGACGCGGTGGGCCGGGGCTTCCTCATCCTCCTGCCCTTCACCCTGCTGGCCCTGCTGGCCGAGCTCTTCTTCGGCTGGGGTGCCGCCCAGGCCTTCACCCAGGCGGGCATCATGACCTCGGGAGCGGCGGTGGGGGCCGAGGTGATGCGGCGCAGCGGTCAGAAGCTCAAGTACATGGTCGCCCCCATGCTGGGGGCCTTCGCCTTCTCCATACTGTGGATAGCCTTCTCCGCCCTCTTCCAGAAGGTGGCGGGATGATGAGGGGCGGGATGAGGACAAAGCGGCTGCCCCTTTACTTCCTCATCGTTTTCTTCACTGCCGGGGCTATCCTGCTGGCCTGCACCAGCTATTGCTTCGCGGCCGATATCCAACCCCCGACGGATGAACAGGCCGATGAAGCCGCCCAGTCATGCGTCTTGTTGAAGAACGATGAAGGGTGGGAAATATACAAAACCGTCAAGATGCATAAGATAACCGACCAGAGTGATGTTGGTGGATATGTAATAAATGCTGGTGGAATTCAAGTAGATTACTATCTTTACGTTATAGTTACGACTACACTAACCGATCCGGATACGGAAATCGACTATGCCCACGCTGCCTTTGACGCATTCGTCTTTGTCGGGGTAGAGGGTAGGCCGACAACTTTAGAGAGTGATCTGGGATGCCCTTATAGAGCTTCCGAATCGATGGAGGAGGCGCTTTCCGCACTCGACAGTTACATGCATGAGGATTTTGAGACCCGCGGGCTTGAGCCGGGATGGCCGGTGGTGAGCTCAACGGGAGCAATAATCTCCCCGGGTAGTGACGGCGAACAAGCACCGGGCGGGGGGAGCAAGATACCCGGGCCGGGGAGCTGGTGGCAGTGGCTCACCGGCACGGTGATAGCCGGCACCATCGCCTCGCTGCTCTCCCTTCTGAACCTCCTATTCGGAACCGCCCCGCCCCCGCCCCTCGTGCCCGCCGCCCCCGTCCGCAAGCCCGCCCCTCCACCCCCTGACGCCCCGCGAATAGGGCCGGCCGGAGAATATCACTCGGAACCTCCCGGCTTGATGGAAGACACGAGGCGAGGCATGCGCGACGCCGTGGAGATCGGTTCGCTCTTCTTCCAGAACGTCATCAATGACATCAAGGACACCGCCAAGTGGGTCTATAACGGGGTAACCGACCCCGACAAAGTCCGAGACACTCTTCACCAATTAGAGGATTCGAATAGGCAGAGATATGATAGCCAGAAGAAGTATCTCGCCGATGCCTTGAACGATCCGAAAAAGCCCTTTAAGGACATGAGCGACTGGATGGAATCCGCCGCCAAATACCTCAAGAATGATCCCCTGGGGGTCTTAAAGTCTCTCCTGAGCTTCGAGTACTGGGAGAAGGCCATGGACTGGCGCCGGCCCCTGCTGGAGCGCTTCGGCTATTCCGCCATCGCGACCTTGAACACTATCGGCTTGATCGAAGGCGCCTCGGGCCTTAAGAACTGGCTGTTTGGTGGAGGAGGAGCGAAGGGAGCAGTGGGGGTGGTGGACGATGTCTTGACCAAAACCCCCGGCCCCAAGAGGAGGCTGCTGATTAATACAGCGGGTAAGGTAGATGATGTCTCCCTGGCCAAGGTCCCCAAGGTGGCAGCGACAGGGCAGAAATCGCCCTTCCATTCGCTCAGCCAGCCCCAGAAAGGCGAACTGAAAGGGCTATGGAAAAGCCAGCTGGAGAAAGGGGATAGCAAGATCAAAGCGTTCAGAAAAGCCATGAAATCCGGCGATATTCAGGCCCAGGCTGAGGCAGTGGTCGGGATCCAGGGTGATACCCTGGCAAAAACGAGCCTCAATGCGAAGGACAAGAGCATGATCAAGAGCTTCAATAAACGGCTGAAGAAGATACAGAACGAAGCCCTGGGGGAGACGAAGCAGCACTTCGCCGGTGAGTCCGGGTTAGAGCCCGACCAGGTGAAGGACTTCAAGGCGACCAATCCCAGGGCCCCCGGCGCCAAGGCCAAGGTGAGTATGGACGATGACATCACCTTACGGACCACGGAGGAAGGCGGCACGATTCGCGACGTGCCCGCCAAGGATCTGCAGCCGGTATATGACAAGAAATACCACGATAGCGTGAGCAAGGCCATGGGCAGGACACCGGCCGAAACACCCGAGCAGTTGGGTCAACAACATGGCAACGTGGGCGTAGATAAATATTCACCCGAGGCCTATGACGACTTCGACAAGGTAATGAAAGGCCAGGTTCCCTCCGACCCGGCGGCAGTGGGTAAGACCATCACCTTCAAGGGGGACCAGCAGTTAGCGCTGGGGGATGAGCTGTTCAAGTCGGGCGACTTGAGAGGGGCGATGGATGCGCGCTTCAAGGGGATGCGCGAGACCGGCAAGCAGTTCAACAACCAGGTCATGGGGCGGGTTGAGGTTATAAGAAACCAGGTAAAGCCCGGGAGCGAGGCTTGGAAAAGGGTGAACGCGAAGATCGCCGACGTCGAGGATACCATCGGGGAGATGAACAAGATGATCGCAGCGAGAGTAGATCCGTTGAAGATCGATAAATTCCTGGCATCGAGGAACACGACGGTG
>CAYHAT010000307.1:3222-4605 GCA_964354675.1 uncultured Actinomycetota bacterium
CTCTGTCCAAGCGGACGGGGGAGATCTACGAGGAGCTGACCAAGTGGGCGAAGTAGGTGGTGAGGGAATGGGCGAGTACGCGTTCTACAGTTTCAAGGACGAGGCCTTGCTCGCGTGGGGCATGGAACCCACCCCCATGCCGGTACGCCGGGAGATGGAGGGGGAGATCTTCGGGGGGGATCAGGTCCGCGTGGACCTGATCCTGGACGAGCTCGATCTCTTCCTCAAGGAATACCCCGACCTCCGGGGCCTCTATGCCGGGACCTTGAGCGCCCTGACCTGGCTGGTGGGGATGAAGGAAGGGATGGAGGGAGATACGGAAGCGGCCGCCCGCTACCTGGAGATGGGCCTGGAGGCCCGCCCCGAGAGCCTCCTGCTGCGCTCCAACTACGCCCTGGCCTTACAACTGCAAGGTAAGGGGGATGAGGCCCTGGAGCAGTACAAGGTGGTCCTGGCCGACCCCGAGGGCAAGGAGAACCCCATGGTGCGCCTGCTGGCCGCCCGCCTCTTCGCGGAACATGAGGAATACTTGGAAGCCTACCGGCTGTTGGACGAGATGGCCCGCGGCCTGCCCGCCGACGACGCTTTCTGGGACTTCTTCGCCGAGATCAAGGAGTTGGCGGGGGTGGAGGGCGAGGAGGAGGCGGAGGGAGGGAGCGCATCGACTTGCCTCGCCTGTGGGCAGGTCCTGGAGGAAGGGGAGAAGTTCTGCCCCGCTTGCGGGACGGAGGCGGAGGGGGCGCCCGCATCGGCTTGCCTCGCCTGTGGGCAGGTCCTGGAGGAAGGGGAGAAGTTCTGCCCCGCTTGCGGGACGGAGGCGGCGGGCAAAGCGCCGGAGCGACTTCTCTGCCCCGGGTGCGGTAAGGAACTTCAGGAGGGCCTGAGCTTCTGCAATGGCTGCGGCAGGCAGCTGCAGCGTGAGGAACCGCGGCCGGCATTCTGCCCCGGATGTGGAGGCCGGCTCCGGGAGGGCGCGCGTTTCTGCAGGAAATGCGGAAAGCCCTTATAGGCGGTCGGGCAAAGGGGTCACGTGGGCGAGCTCGCTTGCGGATAGAGCGACGTTAATCCTAGGGAGGTGCAAGGTGTTCTGCAGTCACTGCGGCAAGGAGTTGGACGCGGGAGCTTCCATCTGTAAATCCTGCGGGAGGCCCCAGGGGCGGCAACAGGCAGCGGGCGTGGGAGGCACCCCGGCCGATTCCGCAGTCGGCCTCACGCGCCAGGACTTCCTGGTCATCGCAGGCCTGGTTGTGCTCTCGCTGTTGCTCATCCTTATTATCGCCGTCACGTGAGCCTTGAGGTAAAAAAAGTTGGTTCTTCTCCGAAAAGTATGGGTAGTGGGGAATGATAACGGGGCAACACCTTGGGGTCAGGCCTCAAAAGTTG
>CAYHAT010000308.1:0-4587 GCA_964354675.1 uncultured Actinomycetota bacterium
CCAAAGTGTTGCCCCGTTATCATCCCCCACTACCCACACTTCTCGGAGAAGAACCTTAAATATCATGGCTATACCCGGAGGTGCTCATTTCTCCCCTCGCTAAATGATATGCGCGTCACGTGCTCTTAACCGTCTTTACCAGCGGATACAGGTAAAGGCTTTTGCGAATACGGACGATTAATGGGGCGTGCCGGAATAAAAGAAAGAATATATGCTCATGGAAGAAACAACCGCGGAGAAAACCGGTCCCGGCAAGGCGCGCAGGCTAGGGGTCGTCCTCATCGTGGTGGGGTTGATCGCGCTCTACCCTGTCTTCTTCATCAACGGGCGCGGTTGGGGGAGCAGCGACAGCGAGGCCAATGCCAGGTTGTCCTACCGGGGCGGGATCGTCATCGAGCTACAGGGGAATTCCTGGCCGGTCTCCCTGGAGGCGCGCCCGATCCAGGGTACGGATAACCAGAGCCGCCAGGGCTATAAGTACAAGAACATCCGTGAGGGTGAGGATTTTCATTACGTGATCGCGGGGTTACCGCAGCAGGCCTACGATCTCGAGTTGAGCTTCGTCGAATATGCCCACACCCTTCCCGGCGGACGGGTTTTCAACGTCTACTGCAACGGCATCATCCCTCCCGGCCTCGCCTCGGTGGACCTTTGCGCCAAGGCGGGCAAGGAACGCGCCTACCAGGTGACTATCCCGGGAGCAAGCGCGCCGGGCGGGATCATGGACCTGCGCTTCGAGGCGGTTAAAGGCCTCGCCCTGGTAGGCCACATACGTCTACGTGCTCCCGGCGAGAAAGACCTGGAGATCAACACCGGCGAATCGCGCCACTGGACTTACGTCCCCCTGCGCTTCTCGGGCTCACCCGGCCAGAATGTCTACGAGGCGGTACTGGGCCGCTTCGGCTCGCGCTTCATGATCAACCCGGTGCCCCAGCTCCTGGCCTGGCGCCAGTCGCCCCTGGGCACCTGGACGGACGACCTCTCGGAATTCGTCCTGGCCTTCCGGGACGAGCAGGGGGATATACGCAGCCTGCCCTTCACCGACCGCTATCCCGTCTTCTCCACCATAGACCAGCAGCTGGCCCTGACCGGGATCACCTATACATGCCAGGACCCTTCTTTGCCCTTCCAGGCTACGGTGACCCTCACGGCTCCCTTCTATCCCGAGGATGTAAAAGTCTCCACCGCACCCTTCTTCTACCTGGAGATAAACGTATCCAACCCCGGCGAGAGCGCGGTAAGGGGCGAGATACTCCTGGCGCGCCCTCACAAGGACGACGACGTCGACGAGGAGTCGCCGCGCTCCCTGAAAGGCTCCCGGGGCTTTAAGTACACCACGCGCTATACCTACGGCCAGGAGACGCATGTAAACGACGAGAACAACTCTGGGGAATTCGAATTCTGGGAGGCTCTGGCTGTGGACGAGCCATCGCGGGTAAACTGGCACTTCGAGGACATCACCGCGACCGACTGGATGTGGGGCTCGCCCGCGGGATATCCTCAGGCCCGCCCCTTCCCGGTATACTCCTTCATACCCCGTGGTTACTCGGGCTTCGACGCACCCTTTGCCCTGGAGGGGAAAGCCCGAGAAGCCTTCACTGTCGTGCTGGCCTGCCACCGTGCCGACGGTGTCCTCGAGGTGCAGGGAGAGAAGGCGAACCGTTTCATCTACAACAAGCCCGCCGGCCCCAACCTGGGTTCGGTCGATGCGGTGGTGGACTACGCCCTGGGGGCGGAACGACCGGCCATCGAGGAGAAGACCGCTTTCTTCGACGGGGTGCTCTCCGAGGGTTATCTCTCGCCCCTGCCGCAAGCGGGGCGGGACCTGTCAGCCTGCGCCCTGCAGAACTTCATCTGCAACGCCTGGTGGGTGTACAACAACTGGGGGCAGGAATGGTTCAGCGTGTGGGAGGGCGAACCCTATATGTATCATTCATCGGTGGATGTCGAATACACCAACGCCTTCTTCTACCTCTCCTTCTGGCCGGACCTCCTGAAGACCCTGCTGCAGGAATGGGTCGTGTTCGAAAAGGAGATGGACCAGGGAAGGTGCCTGAGCCACGACATGGGGGTGGAGCATTGGGTCAACGGCATGGCTTACCCCCA
Organism: uncultured Actinomycetota bacterium; assembly: GCA_964354675.1. GTDB lineage: Bacteria > Actinomycetota > Geothermincolia > Geothermincolales > RBG-13-55-18 > SURF-21. Next base: position 2,107 of record CAYHAT010000308.1, read on the forward strand.
CGATATGCCCGTGGAGGAAAACGCCGACTATATCCTCCTGCTCTACTCGATGTGGAAAAACACCGGGGATACCGCCTTCATGCAGGGGGAGTTCGCTCACGCCCGTGAGTATACGGAGTTCATCTTCAACTGCGACACGGACGGGGACGGCCTGCCGGACATCAACGTGGACAACACCATCGACCAGGGCTCCCGTGCGGTGCAGCACACCCGCAACCAGACCTACCTGGGGGTGAAGTCCCTTGCCGCCTACCGGGCAGCCTCGGAGATGGCCCGGGCGCAGGGCTCACCGGACAACGGCTTCATCTCAGCGTGCGAAGAGCGGGTGGGACTCATCAACCGTACCCTGGAGCAGAAGCTCTGGCTGGGGGACCACTTCGCCGTCTGCGCCGATCCCGCGGTACCCAAGTCCGAGCGCGAGGCCTACTCTATCTACGCCTCCAACGGCCTGCTCTACCTGCTCGCGTCAGGCCTGGACCCGGCGCTCACCACGGCCAACCTGGAGAGGTTCCGGCAGGACCTCTCCTCTTCCGCCGCATTGACTTCCCGCATGTACGGCTTCGTGCACACCAGCTCGAACAACGAGAACCAGTGGGTCTCCCAGAACCTGTGGCGGGACGCCCTGGGCTACTGGCTGGGCGTTGGAGGCTGGCCGGAAGGCCAGGCGGATCGCCTCACCCGCTACTGGAGCCTGGAGTACTATTTCGCCACGGAGAAGAACGGTGGGTTCTGGGATGTGTGCGCTTACAATCCGGGCAAGGAGGAAAGATCGGGCGCGATGCGCGGCCCCTTCCTGCCGGAGTACGCATATGACCAATCTCTGGGATATTATTCCAGGGGGGTCGCTTTCCTCTCCCTCACCGGCGCCATGGGCCGCCTGCGCCTCGACCGTGCCACAGGCTACCTCCTTTACGACCCCGCTCACGCCCCCGGGCGCGTGCCCGTATTCAGCTGCACCGATTGGGGGGCCGACGACCCGGATGCGCGCCTGCCGGTGCTGGTCTTTGACGCCAACGGCGGCCTGCAGGAGACGCTCAACCCCCAACTTTTACCCGACAACCTGCAGCGCTCTTCTCTCCCCTAAGGGGTCAGGTCTTGTTTTTTGGTTCTTCTCCGAGAAGTGTGGGTAGCGAGAGATGATAACCGGGCAACACTTTGGGGTCAGACCTCAAAAATCTGCCTCTCCACCCGCTGCAGTTATGTTAATCGTCGCAAACATGAGAGGCAATTTTTGAGGTCTGACCCCAAAGTGTTGCCCAGCGGTTAGATGGGAATCGTGCATAAATCATACTTTTTGCATGCCGTGGTATGCAAAAAACAAGACCTGTCCCCGTTAGCGTTTGTCGAGGAAGCGGGTGGCTTTGAGGGCCATGGTGGGGTCGTAGATCTCCGGTGATTGCACGAACTCCACCTTGGGGTCGATGCCCGTAGCCTCGCGGACGCGGGCGACCACTTCTTCCTCCAGTTCCTGGCGCATCCTCCCCGCGACGGATAGGCGAATGATCAGGCGGTCCGGGCTGAAGGGGTTCTGCGAGTCCTCCTTCTCCACTACCAATTGGTATTCGACCATGCCTCTGACACCCGCCAGTTGGTTTTTGACCGCCTCGGGATTCACCAGCTGGCCTCCGACGCGGATGACCTCCTCTGCCCGAACGGCATAGGTGGAACCCATGCGCACCACCAGGCGGCCACCGCTGCGTCCACAGTAGGGACAGGTGCCGCCCTCGCACGCCGCCAGGTCCCCCACCACGTAGCGCAGCAGCACCGTGCCCCTGCGGTCGATGTGGGTTATGGCGAGAAGGCCGACCTCGCCGTCGGGGAGCGGTTTCAAGCTCTCCGGGTCAAGGATCTCAATATGGAAGATGTTGGGGGCGGGATTATGGTTGCCTCCGAACTCGCAGCATTCAACGAAGGAGCCCTGACATTCGGTGAGGATGTAGCCGTTGTTGACGAAGAGCTCCTTTCCCGCCACAACGTGCAGGTGCTCGCGCATCTCGTCGCGCATGCCTTCGGGCACAGTATCACCCAACGCCATGATGACACGCAGCGACGAGAGGTCGGTGCCGAGCTGTTCGCCCCGCAGGATGAGCCTGCGCTCGTAACGCCCCGTCCCCGCGAGCACGCTGGCATGGTGCATCTGCGCCAGCTCGAGCACCTCGTCCACGGAACGGTGCAGAAGAAAGCCGGGTGCGTCCTTGCCCACCAGGGCGTTCACCAGCTTCATCCCCACCGTCGAGGCGAAGTGTATGGTGCGGTAGAAACCGATGTGTGGCAGGCTCCCGTAGGGGAAGAGGTTGATCACCGTATCCTCGGGCGTCATCCAGCTTATCTCGGCCATGCGGCGCTGCTGCAGGCTGATGTTGTACATGTCGTAGGCGGTGTTGAAGAAGGGGGCGGGGCTCCCGGTCGTGGTCCCCGAGGTGTAGGTGATCTCGTAGGTCACGTCCAGAGGCTCCGGCGGATCGACCACCAACAGGAAGG
>CAYHAT010000309.1:0-4570 GCA_964354675.1 uncultured Actinomycetota bacterium
CCGCCTCCACCTGCATGGCCATGTCCGCCAGCATGAACTGGATGCCCTGCAGGCGGGCGATGGGTGCCCCGAACTGTACCCTCTCCTTGGCATAAGCCACCGCGAGGTCGAGTGCTCCGGCGGCTATTCCCAGCGCCTGGGCGCCGATGGAGGGGCGGGTGCGGTCAAGGGTCTTCATGGCGATCTTGAAGCCCTCGCCCTCCTTGCCCAGGAGGTTCTCCGCCGGCACTTCCATATCCTCGAAGACCAGCTCGCAGGTCTGTGAACCCCTGATCCCCATCTTGTGCTCTATCTTCCCGATGCTGAAGCCGGGGAAGTCCTTCTCCACGATGAAAGCCGAGATGCCCTTTACCCCGGAGCTCTCATCGGTCTTGCCGAAGATGGAATAGGTGTCGGCGATGCCGCCGTTGGTGATGAAGCACTTCTGGCCGTTCATCACGTACACATCGCCCTTTTTGACCGCCCTGGTGGTCATGGCCGCGGCGTCGGAGCCGGCGTCGGGCTCGGTGAGGCCGAAGGCGCACTGCTTGTCCCCCCGGGCCAGAGGAGGTATGTATTTCTTCAACTGCTCGTCGTTGCCCGCCAGCATGATAGGCTGGGAGCCCAGTTTACATACCCCCAGGATGAGGCTGGTGTTGGTGCACACCTTCGCCAGCTCCTCGATGGCGATGCAGATGGTGAGCAGGTCCGCCCCCGCTCCGTCCAGTTCCTCCGGGAAGCACAAGGCCAGGAGGTCGTTGTCGCGCAGGAGCTCGAACATGTCCCAGGGATACTCGCCGCTGGCGTCGATGTCCGCCGCCCTCGGCTCCACTTTCTCCTTCGCCAGTTGGCGCACGGTCTGCTGGAGCATTCTCTGCTCTTCGGTCAGTTCGTACATCTTTCCCTCCTAAGACTCTGAATCGCGCTTGTATGTCCAGGCGCTGCCGCAAGATATATGGTCCGACCCAAGGAGTTGCAGGGCCTCTTCCTGTTGGCGCTACCCCACCTTGATGATTAAACCGTCGCCCTGGCCGCCGCCGCCGCAGATGCCGGTGGCGCCGTAGCCACCGCCCCGGCGGCGTAGCTCGTAGGCCAGGGTTGTGATGATGCGTATGCCGCTCACCCCGATGGGGTGGCCGAAGGCGATGGCCCCGCCGTTGACGTTGACGTTATCCATCTTCTCCGCGTCGAGGCCGAGCATATCCACCGATTTTAATACCACGCTGGCAAAGGCCTCGTTGATCTCGAACAACGCGAGGTCACCCACCTCCAGGTCGGCTTTCTTGAGCGCCTTCATAATGGCGTTTGCCGGGTGGGGATGCAGGTCGGCGTACTCCCCGGCGCTGCATCCGTAGGAAACCACGCTGCACAGAGACTCCAGTCCCAGTTCCTTTGCCTTGTCCGCGCTCATGACCACGGCCGCGCAACCTCCGTCGTTGATCTGTGAGGCGTTGCCGGCCGTGATGGCCCCCTCCTTATCGAAGGCCGGCTTCAATCCGGCCAGCTTCTCCGGAGTGGTATCGGGCCTTACCCCCTCGTCCTTGTCGAAGATGACCGGGTCGCCCTTCTTCTGCGGTATCTCCACGGGCACTATCTCCTCGGCGAGGAGTCCTTTTTCGGTGGCCGCGGCCGCCCGCTGGTGACTGCGGGCGCTCAATGCATCCATCTGCTCGCGGGTGATACCGTATTCCTTTGCCCACTTGTCCGAGCCCTTGCCCATGTGCACGTTCTCGAAGGCGTCCCAGAGCCCATCGTGGATCATGCCGTCGACGAGCACGCCGTTGCCCATGCGGTATCCACCGCGCGCCTTGGGGATAAAGTAGGGGGCGTTGGTCATGGATTCCATGCCGCCCACGATGAGCACCTCGGCCTCGCCCGTCTTGATCATCTGGTCGGCCACCTCCAGAGCGGACATGGAGGAGATGCACACCTTGTTCAGGTTGAGGGCCCATACCTCCTTGGGGACGCCGCCCTTGACGGCCGCCTGGCGGGCGGTGATCTGTCCCTGGCCCCCGGTGAGCACTTGTCCCATGATCACGCATTCGATGATGGCGGGATCGATCCCCGACCTCTTGATGGCCGCGGCGATGGCGAACCCGCCCAGGTCCATGGCGGTGAAGTCCTTGAGGGCGCCGGACAGCCTGCCGAAGGCGGTCCTCGCGGAGCTCAAGATAACGGTTTCTTTCATCTCTTCCTCCATATCGCTATTGCTTATCCGATCATCTCACGGAAACGGCTTATCTCAACCCGATCTCCCGGGCTATCACCATGCGCTGCACCTCCGAGGTGCCCTCGCCTATCTCCAGTATCTTGGCATCGCGGAAGAAGCGCGATACCGGATACTCGTCCATATAACCGTACCCCCCGAAGATTTGCACCGCCTGGGTGGTCGTCTGCATGCACATCTCGGAGGCGAACAACTTGGCCATGGCGGCCTCCTTGGTATGGGGAACGCCGCCGTCGCGCATGGCCGCCGCCTTATAGGTGAGGGTGCGGGCCAGTTCGATGTGGGTGGCCATGTCCGCCAGCTTGAACTGGATAGCCTGGAACTTCGCCAGGGGCTGCCCGAACTGCACGCGCTCCTTGGCGTAATTCACGCTCTCCTCGTAGGCGCCCTGGGCCGTGCCCACAGCGAGAGCCGCGATGGCGATGCGCCCGCCATCCAGCAGGTTCATGAACTGGCTGAATCCCTCTCCCCTCTTGCCCACCAGGTTTGCCTCCGGCACCCTGCAATCGTCGAAGTTGAGTTCTCGGGTGTCCGAGGCGTGCCAGCCCATCTTCTTGTACTTGGGCGCGATATTGTAGCCGGGCGTGCCCTTGGGGACGCATATGGTGGAGATCTCCTTCTTGCCGTTAGGGCGGACCCCGGTTACCGCGGTGACGGTGACCACCCCGCTCATCTCCGTGCCGGCGCTGGTGATGAAGCATTTAGTGCCGTTGATCACCCATTCGCCTCCCACCAGCTCCGCCTTGGTCTGGGTGTTGGCGGCGTCCGATCCGGCGCCCGGCTCGGTGAGACCGAAGGCCCCCAGCTTCTTCCCCTGGGCCAGGGGAACCAGCCACTCCTGCTTCTGCTCCTCCGTACCGTAATAATAGAAGGCGCCTGCGCCAAGAGAGGTATGCGCCTCCACTGTGATGGCACAGGAGCCGTCCACGCGTGCGATCTCCTCGACCGCGATGGCATAGGCCAGGTAATCCCCTCCCGCCCCACCGTATTCCTCGGGAAAGGGGATGCCCATGATGCCCAGCTCACCCATGCGGCGGACGATGTCGTAGGGGAACTCGCCTGTCTCCCACATATGGTCCGTCTGGGGGCGTATTACCTGTTCGGAGAAGTCCCTGACGCTCTTACGGAATAGTGTCTTTTCCTCATCCAACTCGTACAACAACTGCATCACCTGCCTCGTCTCTTGCTCCCTGCTCTGCCTCATCTTCATCCACGGGAAATACTCCAGATATCGCTGCATGGGAAGCGCCGGAAACTCCCCATGGGATTATATAGTAAATCCCGGTCGTCTCCAAACCGCTTCGGGTCTTGACGGGGTGGCCGAGCACGACGCTTAAGGCATTTGTCATGCCGGGGGTCAGCCCTCCATTTTCCACATAATCCAGCAAAAATTCCTCTCTTAATCGATACTGCTCAAAGATTTATGTGGAAAATGGAGGGCTGACCCCAAGGATCGAACACGCGTAAGCTATATATTCTCGGTCACCCCGTCAAGCCTGCCTACTCCCACCAGGCACCGCGGCAGGCCACGCCCAGCAGACGCCGGTCATCCCCCAACCCCATCTCGCGGGGTACGAAATAGCCTCTCCTTACGCGTATGGTTACCGGGACGGGGATTCTTGCTCTCGCTCCAGGGGCCCGTAGCATGAACCTCTCCCAACCATGCCGGTCTATGCGTATGATTCCAACCTTTTTCCTGCCTATGCGCACCTCCAACTCCACCGGCGCGGCCTGGGGAGACGGGTGGAAGGTCGCCAGTTCCATGACCAGTCGTGTCGGGTCCTTCCGCGATGGGAGGAGGAAGCGCGAACGCGGCCCGCACCAGCGGAAGGGCTCTACATCTCCTTCGGGGGGATACCATCCCGGGCCCCAGTTGTCCTCCTCGCGGGCGAGGGCTTGTGAGCCGATGGTCGATAAACCCAGCCTGGCTTTGAGGTATCGTATGCGTCCTCGCGGGGGCCGGCGCATCGGCCTTCCCGCCTTGAGATCCCGTACCTTTATCAACACGAGGCGGGGCAGGGCAAGGGCGAGGACGGCCGCGTAGTTCAAGGCCGCGGTCGAGATCTCCCTCAGATGCGGCGACCCTGCCTGCGTGGAGAGCGAGGCCTTGAGGTGCAGGGACGCGTCCCTCCCTACCCTGACTTCCTCCACCCACAAGCCGGCCCCTCGCAGGGAACGCAGCCAGGTCCACAATGGATACGAACTCTCATGGGCTCCTTTTTTCTTTTCCTCAGGTGCCTCGCGCCACGGAACGTAGAGGGGTTCGTTGGCTGCCAGCAGTCTTCCCGACGGTTTGAGCACCCTCGCTATCTCCTCGAAGAGCCGCCTGGGTTCGGGGGAATGGTGCAATGTAGCGGTGGCCAC
>CAYHAT010000310.1:0-4569 GCA_964354675.1 uncultured Actinomycetota bacterium
GCTGCTTCCGTGACGAGGATTTGCGCGCCGACCGCCAGCTCGAGTTCACCCAGATAGACCTGGAGATGTCCTTCGTGGAGCCGGAGGATATCATCTTTCTCATGGACGAGATGTTCGCCCGACTCTTCCGTGAGGTGGCGGGCAAGGAGCTCGCCGTCCCCTTCCCCCGCATGACCTGGCACGAGGCCATGGACCGCTACGGCACCGACCGGCCCGACACGCGTTACGGCATGGAGATACGGGACCTCTCCGCGGTCTTCGCGCAGAGCGGCTTCAAGGTCTTCCGCACTGCCCTGGACGCAGGCGGCCGGGTGCGCGGCTTCAAGGTGGACGGCCTCGTCGCCCCTCCCCGCCGTGAGCTGGACGGCATGGTGGAGGAGGCCCAGCGGTTGGGCGCATCCGGCCTGGTGTGGATGGTGCGCCAGGGCGATGGCCTGAAGTCGCCGGTGGCCAAGTTCCTCACAGGCGAGGAGATAAGCGGCGTCGTAAGGGATACGGGGCTGGAGGAGGGCGAGGTACTGATCCTGGCAGCCGGCTCCGCCGAGATAGATCCCGTGCTGGCCGGCGTGAGGGAATTCTGCGCGCGCCGTTTCGCCCCCGCACCCCGGGAGAGGTTCTCCTTCGTATGGGTGACCGATTTCCCCCTCTTCGACTGGGACGAGGACGAGAAGAGATACAAGAGCAACCACCACCCCTTCACCAGCCCGTCGTGGCAGTGCCTTGGCTACCTGGAGGAGCGGCCGCTGGAGGTGACCTCCGACTCCTACGACATGGTGCTCAACGGCGTCGAGCTGGGAGGGGGTAGCATCCGTATCCACGACCCCGAGCTGCAGGACCGCGTCTTCCGCCTGCTGGGACTCTCGCAGGAGGAGGCGCGGGAGAAGTTCGGCTTCCTCCTGGAGGCATTCAGTTACGGGCCCCCGCCCCACGGCGGCATCGCCTACGGGCTCGACCGCATCATCATGCTCATGGCCGGGAGGGACTCTATCCGGGACGTCATCGCCTTCCCCAAGACGCAGTCGGGGGCCGACCTCCTGAGCGGCGCCCCGGACACCGTCTATCCCGACCAGCTCAAGGAGCTGCGCCTGAGAACCACGTAGCGGGTTTTAACCCCATTCCCCTGGATCTGGCTAGGAGGCGATTATTTTAGGTCCTTTGTTGCTTTGCCACCGCTTGGACGTTAATGGTAGGCGCCGCACCAGGAAGGCTGCTGCAATAGCAAGGGCAACGACGGATATTCCCTTAGATCATGCGTGCCTGCAGCTAAGCGGGATAAAGCGCCCGGCGTGACTGGATAAGCTCGCAGAGAGCGACCCCCGTAAGTCTGCTGTGGCCATGCACAATATGGTGCGCAACGACCCACAGGTCTTGACGTGGTCGTGCGGAACGGCGCTTATAATAACGCTATGGCCGCAGCCCATGCGTGTCCAAAAAAGATCGATGAGTTGCATTTTTTGGTTCTTCTCAGAGAAGGGCAACACTTTGGGGTCAGACCTCAGAAATTGCCTCTCAGGCAACACTTTGGGGTCAGACCTCAAAAATTGCCTCTCATGTTTGCGACGATTAACATAACTGCAGCGGGTGGAGAGGCAGATTTTTGAGGTCTGACCCCAAAGTGTTGCCCGGTTATCATCTCTCGCTACCCACACTTCTCGGAGAAGAACCCATTTTTTAAACACGTCGATGCGTATAATAGATGGTGTTCTACGAGAGGGAGTAGTGATGGAGATAGCGATCGCGAGATATACGGGTTTCTGCCCCGGGGTAAAACGGGCGATAAAGATGGTCGAAGACACCCTGGACGGTGCCGCCGGCAAGGTCTACACCCTGGGACCCATCATCCACAACCCCCAGGTAGTGGGCGACCTGGAGGATAGAGGCCTGGAGATCCTGCCCGACGATATCGACGAACTGCAGGATTACTACCTGGGTGGGAGCAACGTGGTGATAAGGTCGCACGGCATCCCCCCAAAGCTCACGGGATTCCTGCTCGAGAGGGGGGCGAAGCTGGTGGATGCCACCTGCCCCACGGTGAAGAAGGCCCAGAGGGCGGCCATGCGACTGGTGGGGGAGGGATATAAGCTGTTCATCATCGGCAACGCCGACCACCCGGAAGTGAAGGCCATCCTGGGACACATCAACGGCGAGGCGGTGGTCATCAAGGAATCCCACGAGCTCAAGGAGTGGTGGGAGAGCCGTACCCGCAAGGTGCGCAAGGTGGGGTTGATCGCCCAGACCACCGTGGACCTATTCATGTTCCGCAGCCTGGTGGACGGGCTCATCAACGAGGTGCCCGAGCTCATCCGGGACCTACTGGAGATAAAGATCATCAACACCCTGTGCCGCAACACCCTGGCCCGCCAGACCGAGGCCTTCCAATTGGCCCTCTCCTCCGACTACGTGCTCGTCCTGGGCGGCGGGAACAGCTCCAACACCGAGTTCCTGCGCAAGATATGCGAGACCGCCGGCACCCCCACCACCAAGATCGAGACCGCCGCAGAGCTGGACGTCTCCCTGCTCGAGGGAGTGAAGAGACTGGCCATCCTGGGCGGGGCATCCACACCCAAGTCCATCGTGGAAGAGGCGCGGCGCAAGATCCTCTCCTGAAGGGCCGAAACGGCGCATAGCCGCAGCTTTCCGACGGCACGCAGAATGTATACACTAAGGGGTCGAATTATGTTATAATTTTTCGCTGGATGAAGCATATCGCGGCAACTTTAGACCAGGGGAGGGGGACCGGTTGAGGTCACCCCTTTTTTATGAAAGGAGACAGCAGGTGACGCACCATGAAGCAGCAGAAGCCGACAAGAGGACCATCCTCTACCCGCCGGGGGAGATAAGTAAAAACGCCTACATTAAAAGCATGGATGAGTATAAAGAGATGTATGAACGCTCTATCGAGGACCCGGACAGCTTCTGGGCCGAGATGGCTGAGACCCTCGACTGGTACAAGAAGTGGGACAGCGTATACTACTGGGACCCGCAAGAGTGCAACTGCACCTGGTTCGCGGGCGGCAAGATCAACGTCTCCTATAACTGCCTGGACCGGCACGTGAACGACGGCAAGGCGGACCGCGTGGCGATCATCTGGGAACCTGACGAGCCCGGCGAGGGCAAGACCTACACCTACAGGCAGCTGCTGGACGAGGTGTGCAGGTTCGCCAACGTGCTCTTAAAGCACGGTGTGAAGAAGGGCGACCGCGTGTGCATCTACCTCCCCATGATCCCCGAGCTCCCCATCGCCATGCTGGCCTGCGCCCGTATCGGTGCCGTCCACAGCGTGGTCTTCGGCGGCTTCTCCTCCGACGCCCTCAGGGACCGCATCCTGGACAGCGATTGTAAGACCCTGGTCTGCGCCGATGCCGGATTCCGCAGCGGTAAGACCGTTCCTCTGAAGAAGAACACCGATGCCTCCATCGAGGAATGCCCGGGCATCACGAACGTGTTCGTGGTCAAGCACAGCGGTACCGACGTGGACATGGTCGATGGCCGTGACCACTGGTGGCACGAGGAGACCGCGGCATCGGATATCACCGCCGAATGCCCGCCCGAGGAGATGAACTCCGAGGACCCGCTCTTCATCCTCTACACCAGCGGCAGCACCGGCAAGCCCAAGGGCGTGCTCCACACCACTGCCGGCTTCCTCCTCCACACCGCCCTCTCGCTGAAATGGATCTTCGACATCCACGACGATGACATCTGGTGGTGCACGGCGGACATCGGCTGGGTCACCGGGCACAGCTATATCGTCTACGGACCTCTGGCCAACGGCTTCACCGAGGTCATGTTCGAGGGCGTTCCCACCTACCCCGAGCCCGACCGCTTCTGGAAGGTCGTAGAGAAGCACAAGGTGACCGTCTTCTACACCGCTCCCACCGTCATCCGCTCACTGATGAGGGAGGGGGAGGCCTGGACGAACACCGCCGATCTCTCGTCCCTGAGGGTGCTCGGAACGGTGGGCGAGCCCATCAACCCCGAAGTGTGGCTGTGGTACTACGACCATATCGGCGGCGGGCGCTGCCCCATCATGGACACCTGGTGGCAGACGGAGACCGGAGGTATCCTCATCACCCCCCTGGCGGGCGCCACGCCCATGAAGCCCGGCTCCGCGAGTTTCCCCTTCTTCGGGGTGGACCCGGTCATACTCAACCAGGAGGGCAAGGAAGTCGAGACCGGCGAGAGCGGTTTCCTGTGCATCCGCAAGCCCTGGCCGGGCATGATGCGCACCGTGTACGGCAACCACGAGCTCTTCGTCAACACCTATTGGACCATGTTCCCCGGCCTCTACGTGACCGGTGACGGCTGCCGCGTCGACGCCGACGGCTTCTACTGGCTGCAGGGCCGTATCGACGACGTGATCAACGTCTCCGGGCACCGTATCGGCACCGCCGAGGTGGAGAGCGCTCTGGTCAGCCACGAGTACGTCTCCGAGGCGGCCGTGGTGGGCATGCCCCACGACATCAAGGGCCAGGGCATCTACGCCTACGTCACCCTGAAGGCCGAGTACGAAAGCCTGGACGAAGACGAGGTGCGCAAGGCGCTGGTGGCACATACCCGCAAGGAGATCGG
>CAYHAT010000311.1:0-4536 GCA_964354675.1 uncultured Actinomycetota bacterium
CGAAGTTTCAAACATTTAGGAGCATAGCCATGAAGTTTGTTGAAGCCGTCCAGCAGTTCGTTGCAAACGAGACGTGGTTGTCCGCAGCGCACGCACCATCGGTCGTTGCGTTGCAAGCAGTGGCCATCGAACTTGACCGGGAAGTGACCGCGGCCTTGATTGCGCAGTTCGGTATGCTTCACCGCTCACTTCTCAAAGAACGGCCAAGCGTTCAGACCGATATAGATCCGTTGGCTGAACTGTTGCGCCGTGGTCTTTAGTCCGGCACGTCACACCCCACCGCTGACCCCCGAGTTCGTTGCGGATATTGACCGGTACCTGCCAGCGTTTGAATATGCGTGGAGTGTGGCGAATGGTAAGCCGTTTCACTTTGACCCGTGGCAACGTGAGCTGCTGCGCCGCGTTACCGAACTGTTACCGTCAGGCGAATTGCGTTGGCGCTCATGTCTGGTTTCGGTTCCCCGGCAGAACGGCAAGACGGAACTGGTCACGGCAATCGGTATCTGGGCGTTGTTGCGCGAAGCGAACCAGTACAACATCGGCATCGCCAGCACGGTCGACCTTGCCCGTCTTGTTCACGATCGGGTGCTGCGCATTATCAATGCCAACCCAACACTTCAGTCGATGATGACGAAGTTGACGGAGACTCGAGGGATTAGAACTAACGACGGTAGCCGTTATGAAATCAAAGCGTCAAAGGCTTCTGCGTTGCAGGGTATTCCCATCTCGGTTGGCATCATCGATGAAGTTCACCTTGTTGATGACTCGAGCTGGTCGGCACTTCAAACGGGGCTCGGAGCCCGCCCGAACTCGATACTCGTCGGCATAACCACAGCGGGGGACGAGAACAGCGAACTATTGACCCGACTTTACGGAATGGCTGACAAAGCGATTGCCGGGGACCTTGACCGTTTCGGTGCGTGGATATGGGAAGCGTCAGAAGCCATTGTGCCTGACGATGACGACGAGTTTATGGCGCTGTTGATGGAAGCGTCACCAGCGTTGCAGGATGGTCGCATTGACCCGAAATTGGTGTTGTCTGATGCGCGATCGGAACCCGACAACGACATCATCCGCTACCGGCTCAACCGTTTCGTCAACACCGCAAAAGATGTCTTTATCCCGTTCTCGTTGTGGCTCAAGAACGAGCGTGGCATTGACGAGACATTGCCGACCGGTCAGGTTGTGTTCGGTATTGACCGTTCGCCTGGCTGGGAGTTCGCAACTGTGGCCGCAGCTGTAATGGTTGATGGTGTCATTCACACCGAACTTGTCGCGTCGATTGTCAAGCCCACTCTGGAGAAGTTGATGCTGGTTGCACAGCAACTTCACCAGCACTCTCCCCGGGCTATCATCATGGACGGTCTTATGCTCAAGGATTTACACAACGAACTTATCCGCCGTGGTATCAATTCAGAACTCATTCTGAACTCGCAGATAAACGGTGCTTGTTCGTCGTTCCATGCGCGTCTCAAGAACGAGACACTCAAACATGCACCGGACCCGTTGCTGTCGGTTCAGATTCCGCGCACCGTTCGTAAGGTGCTGGACAACGGTTTCCGTATCTCGCGGCGTGACTCGAGCGTGGAGATTGACGCAGTGATGGCCACATTGCTCGCTTGTCATGGTGCCGAAACGCTGAAGGCTGTGGCAACACGCACGATCATGGTCTGACCTGATAATCTAGTCCTCTATGGATAAGCAGACACTTGATGGTTACCCCATCCCACCCGTTGACCCGATGGACTTTATGCAGTGCGAGTCGTGCCAGTAAGGGGCGTAATGGTTTCGCCCGGCAGTAAAACCCGATAGGGAGACTGTCGGTACGAGGGTTCGATTCCCTCACGCTCCACAAAACGTACAATTTAGACACGCCACGCAAGATTCTTGCGCGCTGTGGTACGATTATTGCGTATGGCAAGCCTTCTGGACTTCCTGAACCCGTTTCGCGCAATCGAGACGGTGCGTTCTGTCGCGTCTGATTTCAGCACTGAACTTACGCTGCGCTCGTCCATTGTTCCACCGCCACGCTCCGCGTCTGCAGGTGTTGCACCTGTCGAAGCGGTGAGCATCGCTGCCGTCTACCGGGGAGTTTCAATTCTCTCGAACGCAATCAAGCAGATTGGTGTTCACCTTTACCGTGACGATGTTCGGCTTGAGTCGACACCGTTGTGGATCAAGCAACCCGATGACAAGATTACTCGTGCCGAGTTCATGGCGCGTACTGTCAACTCGATGGCTGTGGCCGGAAACGCTTATTGGCGTGTTTCGCGCAACGGCCGTGGCGAGACGGTCAAGCTTGAAGTGCTGAACCCATTCGACATGATGATTGAGTCAACGGATAGCGGTGAACTCACCGGGTACACCTATCGGGGTACTACCGAATACACACCTAATGAGATTCAGCACCTCAAGATGCTTGCAATGCCCGGCAACCTTTACGGGCTGGGACCGATTCAGGCGTGCCAGGCTGAATTGCGTAACGCGAAAGACACACGCGACTTTGCGTCGAAGTGGTTCTCGGATTCGGGGATGGCTGCGCAGGTTGTTTCGCCGAAGGTGCCTGTCTCGCCAGACACTTTGATTGATATTGCCGATTCGTTGCGCAACGCGCAGACTGGTGGCAGTGTGGTATCACCTGCCGAATTGTCGATTCAGAACTTGTTCCTAAACCCACGCGACGCGATGTTCGTCGAGGTTCAGCAGTGGAACACCGCCCAGGTCTGTCGCATCCTCGGTATCCCTGCGAACATGATGCTCGCCGAAGCAGGCTCGAGCATGACCTACTCAAACGTCGAGCAGGAACAGATCGCATTCACCCGGTATTCCCTCTCCGCCTACTATGTCGAAATCGAACAAGCCATGAGCGCACTGTTGCCCCGTGGGACCGACGCACGCATGAACATCGACGCTTTGCTCCGCAATGACACGCTTACCCGTTACCAAGCCCACCAGATCGCAATCGCGGCCGGTTTCAAGACCATCGACGAAGTTCGTGAGGACGAGAAGCTCGCGCCACTGTTAGGAGTTCCCAATGGAACAATTTGAGACCCGTGAGATGGAGTTCCGTCTCGTAGACGCAGCCACACGTGAGGTTGCCGGTATTGCAGTACCTTACGACTTGATGGAGCGTGGCGAAATGTTCGCCCGTGGATCCGTCACGCTCGACCCCGAAGCCAAACTCATGTGGCAACACGACAAGAATGAGCCAATCGGCAAAATTGTTGAAGGCCGTCACACTGACGAAGGTTTCGAGATTCGCGCAACCATCTCTGACACCGCTCGCGGTCGTGACGCAATCACTCTCCTCGAGGATGGCGTTGTCAACCGTTTCAGCGTCGGATTCATTATGCGTGATTCGACCACAGACGAGAACCGCAACCGCATCGTCACCGATGCCTATGTGCGTGAGGTCTCGCTAGTTTCGTTCCCTCATTACGAGGGTGCGACTGTCACGGAGTTGCGTGACGAACCCGAACAGGACATCCCTGTATCGGCTGAACAAAAAGGAGAAATCATGGATGAAATCCGTGACCTGACTCCCGAACTCGCCGAGGTTCGTGAGCGCATTGAAATGGTTGAGCGTGAAATCTCAACTCTCGGCAAAGTCGAAGCCCCTTCGACACCGTCCTACCGCACCGCTGGACACTTCCTTCAGGCAATCGCCGAAAACGATGACGCCGCAGTTCGCGCTTACACTGGCGCAACGACGTCCGACAGCGTTACAACCCCGTTCGACGTTGACCTCATCCGTCTCGTCGAAGGAGCCAACCCTCTCGGTTCGGTATTCGGTCGCGGTGTTACTCCCGCAACCGGCATGACCATCACGTTTGCACAGGTTGACGGCACCACTGACGGAACTGGAACGCAGGCCGCCGAAGGTGATGACCTTGGCTACAGCGAATTGCGTCTTGAGACCAAGACCGAGAACATCATCACGGTCGGAAACTATGCGGAACTATCACGCCAAGTAATCGACCGCAGTTCGACGAATTACTTGGACAGTGTCCTCCGCATGCAGGCGATTCAGCTCGGTTCAGCACTTGCAACGCAGTTGCGCACCGCCTACAAGGCAGTCGTTACCGCGCAAAAGACAGCCGGCAACAAGGTCACTCTTTCGGCAAACACTTATGATGGATGGGTTGGTGCACTTGCAGATGCAGCTGCAACCTACTTTGAAGCCAACGGTGTTCAGATTGATGCACTCATCGTCGACAAGCTCACGTTCAAGCAGCTCCTCGCACTTGACGGAACCCCCGTCATCTCGTTCGCTGGAGAAAACGCTGGCACTGTCGGTTCGGCTAACGTCTCCGGACTCCGCGGATCAATCGCCGGTATCCCCATCGTCGTTGACGCTGGACTCCACCCCACCAACCAAGACGAGTGCGCATTTGTTTCGTCGCTTGCTCTCCGTCAGTACACGTCGAGCACGCTTCGTCTTTCGCACGAGAACGCAATCAACCTCCCCGAAGCATTCTCGCTCTCGACCTACACGGCAACCGCGGACGAGTACCCCTCGTTCGTCCTCCCCGTCGT
>CAYHAT010000312.1:0-4518 GCA_964354675.1 uncultured Actinomycetota bacterium
CTTCGACGACGGGCAGGGGCACGGCCTGCGGGAAACTGCCGCCGGTGCCGTCGTCCATCTTCGTATCCAGCGCTTCCTCGAGGGGCACGTTGCTGAACATGTAGCGCGCGGAGAGGAGGTCCGTGGCCACGGGGTCCAGGCCGGCGAAGACCATGCCCTCGGGGTGCCTGGTCTCCAAGCCGCTGCCCGTGTGGTCCAGGTTTATCGCGTCGATGCCGTCCACCACGTGGACCATGAAGGTCCCCTGGTCGATCACCGCCCGGTTGATATCGACCATGGTGGCCGTGATGCCGCCGGTCTTCCTCACGGCATAACGGCCCTCCCGGTCCCTCTTGGGGGTTCCCGTCTCAAGGTCTATTTCTGGGACCCATACCTCATGCGGTATACCGCTCTTTGCTCCGGGTATAGGCGTATGTGGCGTACTGTAGTCCCATTCGCAGCCCCCCACCCTCGCGCATTGCATGGGATAGAGCCCGATGCCCAGGTTCTTGATGACGTTGGTGAAAAGGGCGACGGCATGCACCTTGTACTTGGGCACGTTAACGAGGATGCAACCGGGGTATGCCTTCCTGTCCTCGGGATCATCCGGGTCGCCGCCCACGACAGCCTTGTGGAGGACGATGGTCTGGTAGTTGATGCCGTCCTTTACCGGGATCTCGCGGCCCTTGTCCGGGTCGTCGAAGATCCGGTTGAGGTCGTAGACCATCAGCTTATCGGCGGCCAGGCCGGGAGGGATGTAGGTCCCCGCGACGCTTTCCTCGTAGCCGCTCATGGGGTCATCTACGGCGCCGGCCGCGAGGGTATCGGCGAGGTACCTGCGGACGAAGTAGAAGCCCCAGCCGCCGTAGAAGTCACCCGACCTTCCCTCGATGGCGGCCTCGACGGTAACGGCCTTCCCATCCGGGTTCAACATGGAATAGAACCCGGCGATGGCGGGCATCAGCGAAGCGGCCTCCCCGATGGTCATCTGGTAGTAGCTGACGCCGGCCTTGTCGTGGAACCACCTCATCAGCGCCGCGAGCAACGGCCATTCGGTGTTCGTCGCACTCATCCTGTCGGGGCCATGTGTCTGCGGGTTTATGTTGGCCATAGCGACGAGATTGGGCTTGAAGAGGAGCTTCTGCCCCTGTGCCAGCCGGTCCGCGATCTCCTTAACAAATTCCGTCTCGGCATCCAGGGGCCCCAAAGCGAGGTCGAGGCCATCATATGTGTAATCGATTTTCTTCTTTATCGTTTCCCACGCCTCAAGGCTGCCTTCATTGATGTACAGCTGGAGAAGGTCACCCACTCCGGCATAAGATCGCGCCGCGTCCAAGCGTACGGCGCCAACTGGTGACCCTTCGCCGTCCGTTTCCTGCTTGCCTAGCGGTGTATCGATGGTCCACTTATTTACGGTACCCATGTCTCTCTCCTTTCCCGTTCGATGATTGTTTTCAGCCAGGCCTGATAATCCTTCACCAAATGATTTCCCCTGGATCTCGTGGCGCTGTTGTTCGTGCATATTTCAGCCCAACACGGTAGGTGTTTCCTGTTGTCGGCGGTCTCGTAACAGCTGAGAAGATGTAGATCTGGATGCCCGGTCAGAAGTAGCCCTGTGTTGACAATGGAAAATAGCCCTCAAACGAAATATCCATCATTTGTATGGAGAATGTAAAGTAATCCAACCATTGGCAGTACAACCAGAAAATGTAACGGGCACATGAAACTCAAGATAAGAGATCTTGGAGAATACCGTATAAGAGAAGGGACTTACAGGATATTCTACGACGTCGATGACGTTGATTCAGCAGTTGTCGTAGTCGCCGTCAAGAGAAGAGCAAAGCATACCTACAAGAAATAGTCGTTCATGAATAGAGGCGATATTCTACAGCGAGCCAGTTAGCCAAGGAGAACTGACTTCCATGGGTAGAGCCGGGCGGCAGGAAGCTCATATGGTTATTACACCGATTCCGGTAGGTCGAGCAGGAAACGCCACATCGGGACCACCTCGACAGTTACGCTTCCAACATCGATCCGCTCGTCCTCGTTCCTGGTCACGATGGTTCCGGATTTGAGGCCTAGTTCGGCCATGGCCTCGCTAAGAGCTGCCGTCTCCCGTTTCCGCGTCTGCGGTTCTGCAAGTGACTCACATACCTGGATCAGCATCCTCGCACGCTTGCGCACCGGAACGATGAAATCCACCTCCCGACCGCTCTTAGTCTTGTAGTAATAGACCTCCGGATAAAGACGCCGCAGCGCGGTGAACGCCAGGTTCTCCAGGAGATGTCCGGAGTTTACGAGAATCCCCGACGACACCGAGGCGACCAAGGCGTGGTCGATGCAGTAGATCTTCTTTGGGTTGGTGTTGCTGCGCGCGAGCGACGCGTCGAATATCCGGACCGTGAACATGAAAAAGGCGTCCTCGAACCATTCCAGATAGTCCGATACCGCCGACTTGGGGGCTTTGTGGCCCAACGACTTCAGATATCCCGTAAGGCTGTTGATGGAATAGTGCGAAGCCATGTTATCAACCAGCCAGTGCGCCAGATCAGTAAGCGCCCTGGGGTGAGAGATGTCGTGTCGCTCGACCAGGTCGCGAAACAGGATAGTATGAAAGTATTCCTGGTGGGTCTTGATACGCAGGTTTCGGCTGAGGCCGGCCACCTCGGGAAAACCTCCTGTCTCCCAGTACTCCTCGAAGGCCTTCTGGACGAGGAACCGCTTTTTCGTTGACAGGGCGCCCGCGCTCTCTATCTCCTTATAGTCCAGGAACTCCCGGAACGAGAACGGGAACATCTCCCACGACAACGCCCGTCCACGCATCTGTGTGGCGATCTCCTTAGAAAGCATCCGCGCCGACGAACCCGTGAGATAAACCTCGCATTTTTCAGTGCGCATCAGGCGATCGACGAAGGGTTCCCAACCCGGCACCGCCTGGATCTCGTCGAAGAAGCAATATACCTTCTCCGTATTCTTCTTCTCCGGATATAGGGAATAGTAGGCCTCCGTGATCTGCCCGAGACCTTCCTGCCGCAGGTTGTGGAGGCGGTCGTCGAAAAAGTTCAGATACAGGATGTTCTCACGCGACACCCCACCTGAAAGAAGCCTTTGAATGACCTGGAACATATAGGTTGACTTGCCGCTGCGGCGCACCCCGATACAGACAGCGGCCTTGCCATTGACCGTCTCGATACGTAAGTGCCTGGGCACCCCGGTCTCCAACCGAGCCTCCTGGAAGTCCAGGATGATGGATTGCAGCATCTCTATCATCGAACACTCCTGGTCATGAATATTGCCGGTACTTTGCTTTACTGGTAATAAATATAGCCGGTTTATGGTTAAAGTGTCAAGATTTATTACCAGTTATCTATGATGCATGAATAGAGGCGATATTCTACCCTAAATCCATGAAGCATGTGCCCCTCTACGATGGCGATGAGAACATAGGATCCGCCCCGCTCGTAACCAACCTCGACTCCTGGGACGGCTTGAGCTGGCGCCATCTCTCCACCGGCTGCCACCTGGGGGTGGGCAAGCTCGATGACGGCAGGTACTGCGCCTGCTACTCCAGCGACTGGCCTGAGGGCATAGTCCGGCGCAAGCGCGAGGACGGCACTTGGGAGATCCTCTTCCACTGCGAGGCCGGCTTCGGCCCAACCGCCCTGGCGGAGGTGATCCCGGAGGAAGATGCCAAGCGCCTGGTGCTCGAGCACAGGGAAGATATGTACGAGATGATGTTCGGTGAGAAGTTATAATTGAGGCATCGGGAGGCACATATGGGGAATACCGGATCAATGGAGGAAATGCTAACTGAGTAGTAATAAGCCGATATCAAATAAAAAGATTGTTTACATTTTCGTTGATGAATCCGGTAATTATGACTTCTGGTTCTTCTCCGAAAAGTGTGGGTAGTGGGGAATGATAACGGGGCAACACTTTGGGGTCAGACCTCAAAAATCTGCCTCTCCACCCGCTGCAGTTATGTTAATCGTCGCAAACATGAGAGGCAATTTTTGAGGTCTGACCCCAAAGTGTTGCCCAAAGGTAGCTACCATTCTCACACTCCTACTCACACTCCTCGGAGAAGAACCTAACTTCTTAAATTCCGGAACCATATATATTATTTATACTGCACTCAGTACCCTTAACCCGATTGCCGGAATCGAAAAAGCCGAGCTTCTAAGACATAGGGTAAATCCTTACCCCGACATATTTGATGCCCCTTTTCCCATGTCAGAAACCCATTAAACCATTGTTTCTCTCAGGTGAGGACCTTCTGGGACATCCTATCGCGCGTGTCTTCAAGACCGAGGATCGAAGACACGACCCCTTACATGTGGGTGAGGTGGCGGGGTCCAAGGTATACGCGGGGGTTTCCCAACGCCATCTCTACCGTAGCCAGCATCTTCTCCCGGTCCTCGGGCAGGTGGCCGTAGACCGGCACGTAGTTGGAGATGTGGTCGGACAGGAACCAGGCATCCTCTATCTCGAGTGAGCTCAACATCACCTGCAGCTCGCGCATGATGGTCTCTCCCGAAG
>CAYHAT010000313.1:0-4517 GCA_964354675.1 uncultured Actinomycetota bacterium
CACCGTTATATCCGCGTCGCAGTAGGGGCACTTGCAGACGGTTCTCTTCTCGGTCGCCTTCTCTTCCATCTCAACTCTGTCCTTTCTTGCCCTTGTAATCCTCGATGGCCAGGCGCAGGGCGTCGGCACCGAGGTTGGAACAGTGCATCTTCTGCTTGGGCAGCCCGCCCAGTTCCTCGGCCACGTCGTCGCGGGATATCTGCAAGGCCTCGTCCACGGTCTTGCCCTTGGCCATCTCGCTGACCATGCTGGACACGGCGATGGCCGCGCCGCAGCCGAAGGTCTTGAACTTCACGTCCTCCAGGCGCTCGTCCTCGTCGACCTTGATGTAGAAGGTCATCATGTCCCCGCATACGGGGTTGCCCACTTCGCCCACGCCGTCCGCGTCCTCTATCTCGCCCACGTTGCGCGGGTTGGTGAAGTGATCCATTACCTCGTCGCTGTATTGCGCCATGATACTTACCCCCTTTCCTTTAAGAACTTTGCATAGAGAGGCGACATCTGCCTCAATCTTTCCACGATGGGAGGGAAGACCTCCAGTACGTAGTCCACGTCATCCCGCGTGTTCTGGAGGCCGAAGCTGAAGAGCATGGAGCCCTGGGCTCTCTCCGCCGGGATACCGCAGGCGGAGAGGACATGGGAGCCCTTGAGAGCCCGGGAGGTACAGGCGGACCCGCTGGAGACTGCCACCCCCTGCTGGTCGAGGAAGAGGAGCATCCCCTCACCCTCGATGAACTCCACCGCGAAGCTGGCGTTCCACGGCAGGCGCTGCGTGGGATGCCCGGTGAGGTAGAGGTGCTCGACCTTGTCCGGCAGGCCCGCGATCATGGCATCCCGCAAGCCCCCGAGATGGACGCTCCTGGCGGCCATGTTCTCCGCGGCAAGCTCCGCCGCTTTTCCCATCCCCACGATGCCGGCCACGTTCTCCGTGCCCCCGCGGCGGCCGCCTTCCTGCACCCCGCCGTCGAGCATGGGGATAAGGCGCACCCCCCTCTTGAGCCAGAGGGCGCCGGCACCCTGGGGCCCGTAGATGAGGTCGGAGGAAAGAGACAACGCCGACACTCCGAGCTGACCGACGTCCAACGGCACCGACCCCGCGGCGGCCACAGCGTCCGTGTGAAAAGGCACTTCCTTTTCGGCTGCGATGCGGGCGGCCTCCGTTATAGGCTGGATGGTACCCACCTCTCCGTTGGCGGCCATGATCGAGACCAGTACGGTGTCTTCGTCTATGGCCGACGCGAGCTCGTCCAGGTCGATCACCCCGTACTCGTCTACGGGGACCAGGGTCAGCTCGTATCCCTGTTTCTCCAGGGAGCGCGCGGCATGCAGCACCGAGAAATGCTCCACCGCGGAGAGCACGACGTGCTTTCCCTTACGCCGGGAGCCCGTGGTTATCCCCTTCACCGCAAGGTTATTGGCCTCGGTGCCGTTGGAGGTGAAGATGATCTCCTCCGCATTGGCACCGATGAGGGCGGCGACCTTCTCCCTCGCCTCTTCCACGGCCTCCCTCGCCGCATCGCCCCGGCTGTGCAGGGAAGACGCATTGCCGTAGCTATCTCCCAGGAAGGGGAGCATGGCCTCCCTGGCCTCGGGCAGGGGGGGCGTCGCTGCGTAATTATCGAGGTAGACCTCTCTCATTTCCCTCACCCCTTCACTATCTCTTCCCGTACCCCGAGGTGCCGGGCCAGGACCTCCGGCTCCGTGGTGTGGAGGTTGCAGGCTTGCATGGTGCACACCTCGGAGTGTGCTTCCTCTACTATTCTTCCCACTTTTTCCGAAACCATGGGTACCGTTCTGGGCTGGGGCGAGAGCACGGCCATCCTCAGGAAGGCTCGTGCGTAATCGTCCGGGCCGCCGGCGACCTTGACCAGGACCGGCCCCCTCAGGTAGAGGTTGACCGCCGTGGCGAAGGATGCGGCGAGTATGCCGTATGCCGCGGCCATACCCGAGGATGCCCGGAGCACTTCGCCGGCACGCCTGCGCCATTTCTCCTCTCCGCCGCAGGCCCAGAAGAGGAGCATAGCCGCGGCGGCGCGGGACTGGCTGCCCGGGTCCGCGGGCTCCGGCTGTAGGCCGGGCAGGAGGTGTCGCTGCGCGGTGTCGAGGAAAAGGGACCTCGTCTCGTCCCAGTGATCCTCGACCAACAGGCCCAGCAGGGCCTCGGCCCGCTCCAGGTAACGCCTCTCCCCGGTGTAGCCGAAGGCCGTCAGGAAGGCCGTGGCTGCCTCCACGCCGTCGTCCAACAGCCCCCAGCGCTGGGGTCGGCCGTCGTGGTAATGGGCCATACCATCGCCTTGGCGGTAGGACTCCGACCACAGGAACTCCAGGGCCGCGAGCGCTATTGAGACGTGGCCTTCATGCCCCAACGCCGTCCCCTCCGCCAGGAGGCTCACCGCCGCCCGCGCGGCAATGTCCGTATAGACGGTCCTGTCCACGGGAGGAGGAGAGAGTCGTTCCCTGTCCTCAGCCGGTAGCAGGTAGTACTCCTCGTCCGCGTCCTGACTTCCGTAAAACCTTACATCGCCGTCGCTCAAGCTGCGCAGGATATATGCGGCGGTCTCACCCGCTGTCCTGCGAAAGACCTCCACGCCGGTCAGGCTGTAAGCCTTGAGCAGAACTTCTATCAGCCCGGCGTTGTCTGTCAACATCTTCTCGTAATGGGGTATGGACCAGTCCCGTGTCGTGGAATAACGGAAGAAACCCCCCTCCACCTTGTCGAGGAGATTGCTCTCTATCATCGCCTCGAGGGTGGTGCGAGCAAACACCAGGTACTCGGCATTCCCCTCGTCGGCGTAGAGCTCCAGGGCCAGGGCCAGGGCCTCCGTCTGCGGGAACTTCGGCTCCCTTCCCAACCCCCCATGGGCGCGGTCCCAGGCGCGCAGGATCTGTGCGCCGGTTTCCTCGACCGTTCTCAGGTCCAGTTCAGCCGTATTATCGACCGGGAGTAACGACCCTATGTCCCGCTCCGTTATATCCACATCGTGGCTGGCATAGAGCTCCGATATCCTCTCCAGGGCGGCGCGCATGGTATCGGGCGGTATGTAGGTGGCCCCGGCCAGAAGCTTCCCCCGGGGATCGAGGAAGGCGGTCGTCGGCCACCCGCCCTGGTTGTAGCGGCGGTTGATGTCGGGGTTGCGGTCGCTGTCCACACGTACCGGCACGAACCTTGAATTGATAAGGTCTATGACCGCATGGTCCGAGTAGGAGGTCTCGTCCATGACGTGGCACCAGTGGCACCACACCGCTGAGATGGAGAGAAGCACCGCCTTTCCCTCGTTCTCGGCCCGCCTGAAAGCGTCTTCACCCCAAGGCTGCCAAGCTATCTCATGAGCGCGGTTAGGCCTCGGGCTGAACCTGAACTCGTCGCTCAGCGCCGCCCCCTTCGCCTCACTCTTCTCGTTCTTCTCCATCTCGACCTATCTCCTTTATCCCCTTCGTAACAGGCTTTGATCCTCACTCTACCGCTTCCTTCTGAACCTGCCCCCTCGTGGTCATCCAAGCCTGATACCTGTCCAAATAATAAGGGGGCGGGAACTCCGCCCCTCTTGCTTTATACCGTTCCGTCCTTCAAATACGCTTCGCGCGGCTTCCTACGCCTTCTTGCTCCTCTTCGTCTGTGCGGCTATCTCGCTTCCCTTGCGCATCTGCTTCTCCATGGTCACACACGGATACTTCGAATCGGCGCAATGAGGGCAGCAGAGTCCTCCTTTATCCTTGCTATCCTTTTTACCCATCCCTACCTCCTCGTTTACGTCTTTGCTGACCCTTCTGTCCAAAGCATAATCACTCCCTTGCCCTCGAGCCATGATGTATATCAAGAGACGGCCGGCCGCGAGACGCCTGGCGGGACGGCAGAAATCTGGAAGGGATATCTACCCTAAAAAACCGTCGAAATAGGCCATCAGGGCGCTCTTGTCCTTGACCACCAGGAACTTGCCCTCGGTGGCGATGACCTCCTCTTTCTTGAGGCGGCTCATGATGCGGGAGACGGTCTCTTCCGTGGAGCCCACCAGCCCGGCGATGTCGCGGTTGGTAAGGGGGGTATCGATCACCAGGCCGCACTTGTCGCTTATCCCGATCTCGCCCAACATCTTCAAGAGGACGCAGGCGATGCGCTTCTCCACCTTCTCCCCGGCGATGCAGCGGTCCTTGTAATAGGCCTGGTCGAGCTTCTGCACGATCAGCCTTATGAGGTAGAGGGCGAACAAGGGATCCCTGGAGGCCAGCCACTGCAGGTCGTCCCAACTCACCCTCCATACCCGCGATTCCTCGCGGGCGACGGCGGAATAGGAGTAAACGCCCTCCTCGTACAGGGCGCCCTCGCCGAACACGTTCCCGGCGTAGAGGAAACCGAGGATGTAGAGTTTCCCGTCGCCATGTACTATGTTGGCCTCCACCGTGCCCTCCTCGACCAGGTAGAGGTGGGTGGCTTCGTCCTGGTCGATGACGCTGTACTGCTCCCGGTCGTAGGCCTCCGGCTTGACAAACTCCTTGGCCTGTTCGCGCAGCCCCTCCTC